>NZ_JASCQJ010000005.1:0-156470 GCF_033043255.1 Clostridium lamae
TAGTAATTAAATGTTATTATATATTGTAAATTTCTCTTATTATAGACAATATAATATTATTAGTAGTATAATTATATAAGTCATTACTAGGTTATATAATATTATCTTTTAGGAGCGAGTAGGATGAGTAAGATTAAGACTTTTATATTAGTAATAATAGATATTTTTATTATTAATATGGCATATTTAATAGCTATTAATATAACTTTTTTTGATAGATTTACTGAAATTGCAACTATTTATCAAAAAGATATGATAGTTGTAATATTAATCTATATAATATGTTTTGCGTTTTTCAAAATGTATAGTTCACTATGGCATTTAACAGGAACAGATGAATTTTTATTAGGTGCAGGTGGTGGAATATTAGCTGGAGCAATTGTTATTTTATATACTAGAAATTATGGTGCTACTATACCTTTAAATGTATCTGTAATTGGTACTATGTTAGTATGTATATTTACACTAGGATATAGAATTTTATATAGAGTTTATAGAAGAGCATTATTATATATGCCATATAAATATGCAAATGATCAAGAACGAGTTATGATTATTGGAGCAGGATCTGCTGGTACCATGATTATTAATGAAATGCTTTCTAGAAGAAATCTGAAATTAAATCCTATTTTATTAATTGATGATAGAGAGTTTAAACAAGGAAAGCGTATAAGCGGAATTAAGGTTGAAGGTAAGAGAGAAGATATTGTAAGATTAGCAGAAGAAAAAGAAATAGATACCATTATTTTAGCTATACCTTCTATTGATAATGAAAATAAGAGAGAAATTCTTGATATATGTAAAAAAACTAATTGTAAGGTTAAGATAATCCCAGGAATCTATGAAATAATAAGTGGAGAGGCTACAGTTAGTAAAATTAAAGATGTTGAATTAGAAGATTTATTAGGAAGAGATCCTGTGGTTTTAGATAACAAGGGAATTTCTAACTATTTAAATAATAAAGTTGTTCTAGTAACTGGAGCAGGTGGATCTATTGGTTCAGAATTATGTAGGCAAATAATTCCTTTTGGTCCAAGAAAATTAATTTTATTTGATATATATGAAAATACTGTTTATGATATTCAAAATGAACTTAAATCTAAATATCCAGATATAAATATGTCGGTTTTAATAGGGTCTATAAGAGATAAAGAAAGATTAGATGAAGTATTTAATAAATATAAAGTTGATGTAGTATTTCATGCAGCTGCACATAAGCATGTTCCTTTAATGGAAGATAGTCCAAAAGAGGCTATTAAAAATAATGTGTTTGGTACTTTAAATCTAGTAAAAACTGCTCATGAAAATAAAATAGATAGGTTAGTATTAATATCTACAGATAAAGCTGTAAATCCAACTAATATAATGGGTGCCACTAAGAGACTTTGTGAGATGATTATACAATCATATAACATTATAAGTGATACTGAGTTTGTTGCTGTGAGATTTGGTAATGTATTAGGTAGTAACGGATCTGTTATTCCATTGTTTAAGAAACAAATACAAAACGGAGGACCAGTAACTGTTACTCATAAAAATATAACTAGATATTTCATGCTTATTCCAGAAGCGGCACAATTAGTGCTTCAAGCTGGATGTTTTGCACAAGGTGGAGAAATTTTTGTTCTTGATATGGGTAAGCCTGTGAGAATTTATGATTTAGCAATAGATTTAATTAAACTATCTGGATTAGAGCCAAATAGAGATATAAAAATAAAAATTACAGGTTTAAGACCAGGTGAAAAATTATATGAAGAATTGCTTATGAGTGAAGAGGGTTTAACAAATACTGGGCATAATAAAATATATATAGGAAAGCCAACATTTGAAAGTATTGATAGCTTAAATAAGAAGTTGGAAGAACTAAGAGAATTATTAAAAGAAAATAATGATAAGTTAATAAGAAAAAAAATGAAGCAAATAGTACCAACATATAAGGAACCCTCAGAAGTAAATGAAGTAGCAATAACTAAGGAGTAAATTATAATTAATCTTATATAGAAATAGAGGATAAATAATGAGTAAAACAAATCAATTAGTAAAGAGAGTTTTTGATTTCATAATATCTTTATTTGGAATAATAATATTGTCGCCAGTATTTATAATAGTAAGTATAGTAATAAAGTTAGACTCAAAAGGAAAGGTATTATTCTTACAAAAAAGAGTTGGTAGATACGGTAAGGAATTTAATATATATAAATTTAGGACAATGGTAAGTGATGCTGAAAAGCTTGGAAAGCAAATAACTGTAGGAAGAGATAATAGGATAACTAATGTTGGAGCTTTTTTAAGGAAATTTAAAATAGATGAATTACCACAATTATTCAATGTTATTAAAGGGGATATGAGCCTAGTTGGTCCAAGACCGGAGGTGCCTAAATATGTAGAGTTATATAATGAAGAACAAAGAAAAGTATTAAGTGTTAGACCAGGTATAACAGATATGGCATCATTAAGATATAAGGATGAAAATGATATACTTGGGAAAGTGGATAATCCTGAAGAATACTATATTAATGTTATCATGAAAGATAAATTAAGTTTGAATATTGAATATATTGAAAAGTCTAACATATTTTTTGATATATATTTAATTATAAAAACAATAATAAAATGTATTTAAGTTATTTTTAGAATTTTTGAGTTAAGAAAAAATTAAGATAAAAATAATTGTATAAATACAGATAATTCCATATAATACTAAGTGTACTACACATTATAGTACACTTAGTATTTTTTTTTATTCTTTAGGAGGAATATATATGAAAAGGTCAACGTTCTTAGCTATTGCTGGTGTTATTTTAGCTTTTTTTATAGTATCTGCTTTTGGCAATAGACAAAAATTATATGAAAAGAAAGATACCTTTAATAGGCCAGAGGATGCAATAGTTAATTTCATAGGATATATAAATACATTTGAAACAGTTAAAGATGATAATGGGTATTATGATGTTCCTTCAATAGAGTTTTTAGAAAGTATATCAAAAAGGTACAGGTTATATGTAGGGCTAGATAATTCATATAAATTTATATCTGAAAGTGTACCTGTATTATTTAGCTATGAAATGAAAGAAGTAGATTATGATTCTTTAATAAATCTTAAAAATAATTATGAGGATTCTTTTAAGAATATCTCTAAATATAATAGAAGCGATAATCCGAGGGTATATAGACTAGATGGATATGGTAGCTATAATATGACTGTTAAAAAGTCTTATTCTAATGAAGATGGAACAACTAAAAATGCGTATGAAGATGAAGAGATTCCAATAACTATATATTTAATAGTTATAGATGAAGGAGAAGGGTTTGTAGTTGATTATTATTCAGTAATATATCAATAGCCTAATATAGAGGTGATTTTATGCTAAAAATAGATCCACGGGTTAGCACTCCAATTTATGAGCAAGTTATAATTGGAATTAAGGAACTTATATTTAAGGGAGTTCTTAAAGTAGGTGACAAATTACCATCTGTTAGAGAGCTTTCTATACTTCTAACTATAAATCCTAATACTGTTAGTAAAGCATATACAGAACTTGAAAAAGAAAAAATCGTTGAAGTTATAAAAGGGAAGGGAACTTTTATAAGTAATGAATATAAAAATAATATTTCCGGGGAAAAGTTAAATAAGTTAATGATAGATTTTAAAAGAATTATATTAGAAGCTAATTACTTAGGCCTAGAAGAAAAGGACTTAATTTCATTGTTAAGTCATGAATATAGGAAAATTAGGGGTGAAATATAAATGTTGGAGCTAAAAAATTATTCCTTGAACTATGGAGATTACAAGATATTAGATAATATAAATTTTTCATTAGATAAGGGAAAGGTATTAGGAATAGTTGGACCGAGTGGAGTAGGGAAAACTTCATTAATAAAAGGAATAGTTGGAATTTATAAAGGAACAGAGGGGAGTTTGATATACAATGGTGAAGAAATTTACGATAATCCAAATATTAAGAAAAAAATAGCCTTTGTTCCAGATGAGCATAATAGTTTTTATTTAATTACTTTAAGAGAAATAGTTAATTTTTATAAAGGCTTGTATCCCAATTTTAGTGAAGAAAAGTTTTATAAGATAAATAGGATATTTAAGATTCCATTAAATAAAAGGTTTTTACAGCTATCTAAAGGAATGAAGATGAGAGTCAATTTAATGATAGCCTTTTCCTTAAATGCAGAATTATTAGTTTTAGATGAACCTACTTCAGGCCTTGATCCAATTTTAAAAGAGAAGGTACTTAAGATAATATTAGAAGAAGTATCAAAGGGAGATAAATCAGTTATTATTAGTTCACATAACTTAATAGAGTTAGAAAGAATATGTGATGATATTTTGATATTAAATGAAGGAAAAGTTGAATATCATAATAGTTTAGATAATATAAAGCGTAATATTAAGAAAATACAAATAGCTTTTGACATGCCTATATATGAGGAAGATTTGAATTTCCCAGGAATATTTAATATTTCTCAAGTTGGAAGAGTATTTACTATAGTAATAGAAGACAATGAGAATGATTTTATAGAATTTGTTCAAAAATTCAATCCATTATTTGTAGAGGAAATAGATTTAAGCCTAGAAGAGGTGTTTATAAATAGAATAGAGGGGAAGGATAGCAATGAAGAAGTATTTAAATAATAATTTGTTCTATCAAGGGGATGCTAATATCTTTCTTCTATTATGCATAGTTTATGTAGCTAGTTTTATGGTTACTTTAATAATAACAGACGGATATTTTAATTGGGAAATAAAATATTATATTTATAATCAGGAAGATGTAAGATTTATATTTTCAGATGAAGGTGTATTATCTTTAATTGCTTATATATCAATTGTATATTCTATAACTGTCGGAATTTTTAAACGGAAGAAGTGGTCTACATTATTATCAGGACCATTCTCAAGAAGAGATATTAGAATAAGAGAACTAATTATAGTAGTGATTTCTGTTATCATATATATAGCAATATTTTTATCTGTAATATTAAAATATTATATTCAATATTATGACCTCTTAATATATATTGATAATTTTCCTAAAACAGTAATATTAGATGTTGTTAGAATAATTAGTATGTCGGTATTAGGAATAGGTGTTTTAGCCATACTAGATAGTATTTTTTCTAACCTATATTACTTAGTTGGAGCAGTAATAGTTAGCCTTATATATTTAGTATTTCTTACTTATGATTTCAGCCCAATACTTAGTTATCATTTCTTTGATAAAGTATATGGATTAACATATGTTTATAATGGATTAATTGAGTATCTAAGTGGTTCAACCATAGGGAATAGCATTTCTATATTGCAGATTGTAGGTATGTCAGGTTTCTTCATTTTTATAGGGATAGTTTTACTTTACATCTCAAAAATATTAACAAATAAAATGTTAGTAGAAAATATGAATGAAGGGATAATACTTGAGTTTCCTAAAAAAGTGGCAAGCTTTATGCTAATAACCTCTGGAGGTATAGTAAGTGCACCTTACATAAGTAACTTGATAGATGACATTTATTTTAAGTACTCATTAGGAGAGTATCAATTAGTAGTTATACGGTTTGTAATAATTATAGTAGTAAGTATGATATCTTATTTTGCATTTAAAAGCTTTAAGAAAGTTAAAAAAGATGAATACTATTAGGGAATGAAAAATGTAAAATGTAAAATGTAGAATTATGGAAAAAACTCCTTGCGGAGTTTCTGAAATTAATTTATTTACAGTAATTCTTTTTGAAAGATAAATACTATTATAAACAATAAAAAGGTGAATAGCACGATGAATAATGAAAAAATAGAATACTACCATTAATGTAATATTTTTATAGAGGTATAATCTATAATTAATTGATTATACAAATGTATCATAAGAACAAATTTATTGTGATGTGAGGACATAGATATTATATTCTGGCGACTTGGAGCTTGCGACGGAGCAAGCAATATATTACTTCACTATTTAGGGATTTATAAAAAGATTATCACATGAATAACTTTCATAATTCCGAATGGAATGAGGAATTATTACCTTTAGTTTAAAATAGGAAACTATCATATGAGTGCGACTTGGATAAATTCCAAGTAATAAGAAAAGCGATAATGATACTTTTATAAATTCCTTTCCTTTAGTACACGAAGAGGTAGATATTATGTTCTGGCGACTTGGAGCTTGCGACGGAGCAAGCAATATATTACTTTACTATTTAGGGATTTATAAAAAGATTATCACATGAATAACTTTCATAATTCTGAATGAAATGAGGAATTATTACCTTTAATTTAAAAATAGGAAACTATCATATGAGTGCGACTTGGATAAATTCCAAGTAATAAGAAAAGCGATAAAGATACTTTTATATAATTTAAGGAATTTATAAAATATTACCCTGTAAATAATTTTTTATAAATTCCTTTCCTTCAGCTTCAAAGTGGATATATGTAGTTTGCGTTGACTTGGAACTTGCGACGAAATTATAAATATATTATTTGTGCAGTTGGTAATTTATAGAATATTATTCCGTAAATAACTTTCATAATTCCGAATGAAACGAGGAATTATTTCCTTTATTACACGAAGAGGTAGATATTATGTTCTGGCGACTTGGAGCTTGCGACGGAGCAAAGAATATAATATCTACCTCTTATTTTTATTCTGGTTGAACTCCTTCATTATAGTTAGGAGGTAATTTAATATATCCACATATAATGGCTATTAGTGTTGGAATTACCCAACCAAAGCCCATATCTGCTAGTGGAATAAAGTTTAAATTAATACCTGGAATTGCAAATAATATTCCAAAGACTAATGATGTATAAACACCAGCTCTAATTGCTTTTATATTTTTAATATATTTTGATAAAAGTGTCGTTGCAATAAGAGTAATTGAAACTGGATAAAGTACATTTAAAATAGGTACTGATAAAACTACTATATTGTCAACTCCAAGGGTAGCAATACCTAAACTTATTATTGATATTATTATTGCATTAAGTTTAAAAGATAGCTTACCATTAGATGTTTTTTCAAAGAAGTTTGCACCTGCAGTTATTAAACCTATTGATGTAGTTAAGCAAGCAAGTCCCATTGCTATTCCAATAAGAGTAGGTCCTATATTTCCTAAAATGTTTTTAGAAATTAATATTAGTAATCCAGTCTTTCCTATTTCAGATGATGCTAAACCAACAGTTTGAGCACCTATATATGTTAATCCACCATAAACAAAGGCTAATCCTATCACTGCTATTAAACTTGATTTTAAAATCATAGTTGGCATTTCTTTACCTTTATATCCTTTAGATTTTAAAGATGTTGTTATCATTCCTGCAAATAAAAGAGCTGCTATAGCATCCATAGTTTGATAACCTTCTAATAGAGAATTAGGAAATACATTTATTGCATTAGTTTCATTAATAGTACCAATCGGCATAAATAATCCTTTAGCTATTAAAACAAAAAGTAATACCATAAGTGCAGGTGTTAAATATTTTCCAATACTATCAATTATTGATGTTTTACTTAAAACAAAGAATAAATTGATTAAAAAGTACACAGCCATAGCTACAAAAGGAGATATTCCTTGAAAAAATGGGTTAATTGCTAATTCAAAAGTAGTTGCGGCAGTTCTAGGTATAGCAAGCATAGGGCCTATAGCAATAAATAAAATTGCAGTAAGAATTACTGAAAATTTTGGACCTATCTTCCTTGAAATAGATTTAAATGTTCCATCACCCTTAGCGCATGCAAGTATTGCTAAGAGTGGTAGACCTACTCCTGTTAATATGAAACCAATAATTCCTAGAATATACTGATCTCCTATTGTATTTCCTAAATATGCAGGAAATATTAAGTTACCTGCTCCAAAAAACATAGAAAATAGAGCAAATCCGACTATAATAGAATCTTTAGTGCTTTTTTTCATCATTTCCTCCTTAGTTTTTACATATATTTTATAATTATTAAAATAAATTTAATGTTTCTATGTAAATATTAAATAATACTAAGATATATTAACATAATGATAGAGATGCTTCAATAAATATTAACTTAAATATTTGAGCAATAACCGTGATAAATATATGTATTGATTACCAATATTTTATATTGATAACTAAAGTAGTAAATTAATAAGAAGATTATATTATTACAATAAAAAATTAATGGACTTAATAAAGAGTATTATATAGAATTGTTTTATGATAAATAATATGTTACAATTAATTTGTTATATTATGTAAAATGAGTTTAGATGTGAGGGATATATATGAAAGTAAGAAAAGCAATTATACCAGCAGCGGGACTTGGGACTAGATTTTTACCCGCAACAAAGGCTCAACCAAAGGAAATGCTTCCAATAGTTGATAAGCCTACTATTCAATATATAATTGAAGAAGCTGTTGCTTCAGGTATTGAGGAAATATTAATAATCACGGGAAGAAACAAAAAGTGTATAGAAGATCACTTTGATAAATCAGTAGAACTAGAAATGGAGCTTGAAAAGAATCATAAGGATGAATTACTTGAAATGGTAAGAAATATATCAGATATGGTAGATATCCATTATATAAGGCAAAAAGAACCTAAAGGATTAGGGCACGCTATTTTATGTGCAAGAGCTTTTGTAGGTAATGAGCCTTTTGCAGTATTATTAGGGGATGATGTGGTTGATTCTCAAGTTCCTTGCTTAAAGCAATTAATGGATTGTTATAAGGAGTATAAGACATCAATATTAGGAGTTCAAACCGTAGCAAAAGAAGATGTTAATAAGTATGGTATAGTTGATGGAATTCATATAGAAGATAGAGTTTATAAAGTCAAAAAGCTAGTTGAAAAACCTGCTATAGAAGAGTCTCCAAGTAATGTGGCTATCTTAGGTAGATATATAATAACACCTCAAATATTTGATGTGTTGCAAAATACAAAGCCTGGCAAGGGTGGAGAAATACAACTTACAGATGCATTACAAACTCTAATTGAGAGTGAAGCTATGTATGCATATAACTTTGAAGGAAGAAGATACGATGTTGGAGATAAGCTTGGTTTCTTACAAGCAACTATAGAGTTTGCGTTAAAGAGAGATGAGCTAAGAGAGCCATTCATAGATTATTTAAATAGTAAAAGTTGGGAAAAATAATAGTTTCAGGTTTGGATAACTATTAATAAAATAAAAAGAGAGTTCACTTTAAGTTCGTGGATTCTCTTTTTTTGTAAAATAATATCTAATTGTTTAATAAGTTAGAAAATATTGTTGAAAAAATTGTAAAAATATTATATACTAAAATAAGTTCAAAAAATGAACAAAGGAGGGAGCTTATGGAGGGAAAATTTGAAGTCTTAAGTATTCTTATTGAAAATCCTAATTTAAGTCAAAGATCTTTATCAAAGAAGAGTGGAATTTCTTTAGGAAAGATAAATGCTATTTTAAAGGAATGTATTCAAATGAATTATCTTACTAAATGTAATGATAGTGAAGGAATTAAATATTTTGTGACAGAAAAGGGTGAATTGCATTTAAGAGAGAAGTTAGAAGAAATGAAGGATACAAAACTTATAATAAATGATAATGTTAATTATCATGTTAAGGAAGCAGTAATTCTTGCAGCTGGCAAAATAGAGGATTTTGATGTTCCTATAGCAACCTTAAAAATTAATGAAGTTACACTTATTAAAAGAACTATAGATATATTGAGGTCCAATGGAATAGAGAAAATTATTGTGGTTACTGGATATTCAGATAAGTATTTAAAGGATACTTTAAAAAATGAGAAAAATATATTCTTTGTTACTAATAATAAATACAAATGGACAGGAACTATGTATTCATTGGCTTTAGCACAAGAATATATTACTGATGATTTTGTTCTAGTCGAAAGTGATTTGATTTTTGAAAATCAAGCAATTAGTGAAGTAGTAAAGCATAAATCTAGAGATTGTATTTTAATAACTAATGAAAGTGGTTCTGGAGACGAAGCATTTGTTCAATTAAAAGATGGGTTTTTATTTAAAATGGCTAAAGATATCCATCAATTTAATAGAATTGATGGAGAGATGATAGGAATAAGTAAAATATCACGAAAGTTATATAATATGATGATAAATGAGTTTAAAAATAATATTAATCCATATTTAAATTATGAATATATGTTATTAGACATATCTAGAGATTATAAGGTATCATGTTTAAAAATAGATGATTTAATTTGGGGAGAAATCGATAATATTAAGCAATATAACTATACAAAAGATTATTTGTATAAAAGAATTAAACGAAAAGATCATGAACTAGAGGTGGGTTATATAAAAAGTATTATTAGTGAGTACATAGTTTTATCAGGAGATGAAAGTATAGATGTGATTCCAGCTGGAGGAATGACAAACAATAATTATAAAGTAACTATAGATAAAGAAGAGTATATATTGAGAGTGCCTGGTGCCGGTACTGAGAATATGATTAGTAGAAAAAATGAAATGATAAATTCTAAATTATCTGCAAGTATAGGACTAAATGTAGATGTTGTTAACTTTGATGAAAAGACTGGTATAAAAATATCAAAATTTATAAGTGGCGCAGAAACACTAACTTCTAGATCAGCTAAAAAAGAAGAAAATATGATTTTAGTTGCAGATTTATTACGAAGATTACATAATTCTAATTTAGATATAAAAAATACATTTGATGTATTTGAAGAAATTTGTAGATATGAAAATATTTTAAGAAAACATAATATTAAATATTACGATGATTATGATTTAGTTAGGTCAAAAGTAATGGATTTAAAAGATAAGATACATAATTATTCATATAAAATTGTTCCATCTCATAATGATACAGTTCCAGAAAATTTTATTAAAGATAATACGGGAAGAATGTATCTAATAGATTGGGAATATAGTGGTCTTAATGATGAAATGTGGGATTTAGCTGCATTCTCATTAGAATGTGGTTTTAATGAAGAGGATGATGAGTTATTTTTCAGATTATATTTTGAAGGAGAGATAGAAAAGAATAATAAAGTTAAAATTTTAATGAATAAAATTTTTCAGGATTTTCTATGGTCTATATGGACATTAATAAAAGAGGCAGAGGGGGATGATTTCGGAACATATGGTATAGAAAGATATAATAGAGCAAGGAAGAATATTGAAATCTTATACAAAATTATTTAAAAAACGGAGGGTATCATGAATATTGAGAAAAATAAAGGGGTTTACTATGGAGTAGTATCAGCTTTAACTTGGGGAATAGATACTGTGTTAGTTGGTATAATCTTAGGAGCAACTCCATTTATAAGCGATTCAAATGCAATGTTATTAGCACCATTAGTAAGTACATTTCTACATGACTTTTTTTCTACAATTTGGACGTTTATTTATTTAGCAGCAAAAGGACAAGTTGGTAGATTAGTTAAGTCATTTAAAACTAAAAGCGCAAGATATGTAGTGTTGGGAGCTTTGTTGGGTGGTCCAATAGGTATGACTGGATATTTATTATCAATAAAATATTTAGGTGCATCATATACGGCTTCATTTTCTTCAATATACCCAGCAGTGGGTGCTATATTAGCAGCTATAATATTAAAAGAGAAGCTTCATAAAAAAGCATATATAGGATTAGCACTAAGCATATTGGGGATAGTAGCAATGGGTTATACAAAAGGATCGGATGGGGCAAGTATTCTAGGATTTATTTTTGTTTCATTATGTATAATTGGATGGGGATCAGAAGCTGTTATTTGTGCATATGGTATGAAAGATGATGAAGTAGACTCAGAAAGCGCATTACAAATTAGACAATTAACATCAGCAGTAGTATATGGATTTATCATAATACCTATAATTAAAGCATTTCCTCTAATTATGAATACTTTACAAAATAATGTAATTTATTTAATAGCTGTTACTGCTTTATTTGGAACTATATCATATTTATGTTATTATGCAGCTATTTACAAAATTGGCGCAACGAAAGCTATGGGACTTAATATAACATATGTTGTTTGGGCTATATTATTTGATTTAATCTTATTAAAGAATCCTATATCTATTAAAACTATTATATTTGGTTCAATAATTATGATTGGATCATATTTGGTAGCTAAAGATTATAATGAATAATAAACATTAATAAAAGAGTTGTTGTAAGTGAAATTAAGTCATTTTACAACAGCTCTTTTGTAAATTTTTCATTATCTAGGAATTAATCCAATCTTCTTTTGCATTTTTCTAAGAGTTTTCATAGAAACATAGCTAGCCTTTTCAGAACCCAGCTTATATATTTCCTCTAAAGTCTTTTTATCTTTAAGGATTTCATTAACCTTATTTTGAATTGGTTCTAATTCAGATACAATAGCATCAGATACATCCTTCTTTAAATCTGCATAGCCTTTACCTTTATAATATTCTACTAGCTCTTCGGCTGTAGTTTTATTAATTGCAATTAATATATCTAATAGGTTTTTAACACCTGGTTGTTCATCAGTATAATTAATGATTCCAATACTGTCAGTTACCGCTCTAGAAACCTTCTTTCTAATTACATCAGGAGGATCCATAATTAATATATAAGCATTAGGATTATCATCTGACTTAGACATCTTTTTAGTTGGTTCTTGAAGACTCATAATCTTTGCACCTATCTTTGGAATATATGGATCAGGTATTTTGAAAGTAGGGCTATATACATTGTTAAATCTATTTGCTATATCTCTAGCTAATTCTAAATGTTGTTTTTGGTCTTGGCCAACAGGAACTAAATCAGCATTATATAGAAGGATATCAGCTGCCATTAAAACTGGATAGGTAAATAAGCCAGCCCCTATGGAATCCCCATATCTTTGAGATTTATCTTTGTATTGAGTCATTCTAGCTAGTTCACCCATATAAGAATTACATGTTAGTAACCACGCTGCTTCGCTGTGTGATGGTACATGGGATTGAATAAACAAAGTATTCTTTTTAGGATCTATACCAGCAGCGATATAAATAGCTAGAACCTCTAAAGTTCTTTGTCTTAAATCCTTTGGTTCTTGTCTAACTGTGATTGCATGTAAATCTACTACACAAAAATAACAATCAAATTCATCTTGTAGGTTAACCCAGTTTTTTATAGCACCCAGATAATTCCCTAATGTTAATTGACCAGAAGGTTGGATACCGCTAAATATAACCTTCTTTTTTTCTATATTATTTTCCAAGTTAAGCACTCCTTTCACCTGTGCATAATTAGCATAAATAACCTTTAACTATATTCTTATATTATAGATTTGGAAAATTATCATGTCAATAATAATGGAGATATGTACTAATTTGAAATAAAAAGAAGAAATCATTTTATTGTTTAAAATGATTTCTTCTTTGTGTTAGATAAAACATCTATTAATAATGTAGCAATTGATAGCAAAATAATAATATTAATTATCCAAAAAGGATATTTAAAAATAAATGTAATTAAAACTATCAAAACCAATAAAGTAAATGATATTTTTAAAAACCTCAAATTTTTACCCTCCTAATCTTTTGTTAAATATAGCATATGCAAAATTAATAAATAAATTCTGGAAAATAAATGAAATGCAAATAATAAAGACTGTATTAAGAAATCTTAATACAGTCTTCATTTAGTAATAACAGATATTATCTTCTGTTATTTTGTGCTTTTCTAGCTCTTCTACAATCAGGACATCTTACAGGATCATTGTCAAATCCTTTTTCCTTGTAGAATTCTTGTTCTCCAACTGTGAAAATAAATTCCTTTCCACAATCTTTACAAAGTATTTTCTTATCTTCCATTTTAAAAATTCCTCCTTAAAATTCATAGGTACAAACTGATAATATCTTCCTTAAGGCAATCTATGAACTTTAAGGGGACAGATGTATCGAATTTTTTCCTAATCATTTAAATATTCATCTTAATTATATCATAAAGTAATAATAATGCAAGGAATATTACAAAAATTGAGAAAAATTATTTTTTATGCTTTTCTGCTAATTTTTTTCTTCTAAATCTAAGATTATATATATTAAATACTAACAAAGGTATTACAATAAATGCTATTAGATTCACGATTTGTATATACTTAAGAATTGTATATAGATAAATATTATTCATACCCAAGAAATTTGATAAAACATACACTATAAAGGTATATATACCAATAAATAGAGGTTTATTTTTCAAGTATCTATCTAATATTATTATAATAGCATAGGTTGATAAGACATATTTTACAAAGAAACCAATAACTGTTTGAATTATGAAGAATAATTCACCCATTTCTAAAAATCCAGCGACTTCAATTCTTTGACTTAGTACAAACTCAGGATAAAATATATTGGCTGCTCTAAGAGGACCAAAAGCAGTTATAGCACCTACAAATGAAATTACTATAAAAGCAATAACGATTGTACCAGCATAGAAACTATGTTTATTGATATGTTCACTCTTATCAATAAATTTTATAAATGGTATTGCTATCATAAAGGAAGATAATCCCCCTAAAATCATTAAAGCCGTAATAAAAAACTTAGATGATATTCCAGAACCGAATACTGGCAGTAAATAGTTTATGTCTTTATATGATTGTGAAAAAATGAAAAAAGCAAACCCATTTGCTATAAATATAGATACACTTACTAGTATAAAGATTAATATTGTTCGAATACTCTTATTGAAAATAAATAGAGTTGGAGCTATGAAAAATATTAATGCATACCAAACTGGAGTATCAATAAATAAAGTTGTATGAAGTACATTAGCTTCAACAGCTGCTGCCTCTATAGAATTTATAAATAAGGCTAATATGAATATAAATAGAAAAATTAATGCAAAAGGCTTTGGTAGTGCTTTAAAATAGATTTCATTTATATCAGAAGCATTAGTAGATTTATAAATCTTAGTTATGCATAATAAACAACCAATGAAAACAATACTTGCTAATAAAGAAGAAAGCCATGTATCTCTTCCCCCTACGTCTATAAATATTGACATATAAGTTTTAACTGAAACAATGGATACACCAAGTATAAATAAAACAAAATGTTTACTAGAAATTTTTTTCATAATAAATCCCTTTCATTTGTAATTATTAAAATTTAATAAAAAGTAATTCTTTACTTTACATTCTTTTAAAAGTATTAACAAAAATCTTCAAATATATGAATAAATACTAAAATTAGTTTTTAATTACTTATATTAAGCACCTCAAATAAATAAAAAATAATTCCGAGCTCCGAGGAATTATCACCTTCAATTTGAGTAAAGGAAATTATGTTTTTCGGCGACTTGGAGCTTGCGACGGAGCAAGCAGCATAATATTTACTTTACTAGTATTAGCAAAAAAATGAATATTAAACAGTATTGGTACAAATAATACAAAGAGGTGATGTGTATGAATAATTTAGAATATATAAAGGGAAAAATGAAAAATTCCTTTGATGTAAAATATAGGCCAGTTAATACTGTGCTAGGCAAAGCAACTATAGTATTTATAGATGATTTATGTAATGCTATCATGATAAGCGAATATGTAGTAGCACCATTAAGAGAAGCAGAGGTCTTACAACCCGAAAATGGTAAATCTGCTACATTGCAAGAAATCATAGAAAATACATTAGATATAAATGCAGCAGGAATAGCAAAAGATGTAGATGATGCTATAATGCATGTATTGTCAGGAGATCCAGCAGTTGTCTTCGAAAATTATAAAGAAATAATGTTTGTAGAAACAAAAGGATTTCCAGTAAGGGGAGTTGGTACTCCAGAAACTGAATCGGTTTTAAAGGGACCGAGAGAAGGGTTTAATGAATTAATAGTTAATAATGTAGCACTAATTAGAAGGCGTATAAAAAATCCAGACTTAAAGTTTGAAGCTATAGTAGTGGGGGAGAAATCTCAAACATCTGTAGCTGTATGCTATTTAGACGGGGTTGCCCCTAAGAAGTTAATAGAAAAAATAAAAAATCAGATTAAGGATTTAGATTTAAGATTTATATTAGATACTAATTACATAGAAGATGCTTTAAAAAACAAAAAAAGTTTTTTTGATACTATTGGATATACTGAAAAGCCAGATGAGGTTTGTGCAAAACTTTTGGAAGGACGAGTAGGAGTAATAGTTGATGGAACTCCTTTTGTAATTACAGCACCATATTTCTTCTTAGAAAATTTCCAAATGCCAGATGATTACTATTTAAATAAGTATTATAGTAACTTTAACAGAATGTTAAGATGGATAGCTTTTTTTATAGCAACTTTAGTACCGGCATTATATGTAGCAGTAATAACATATCATTTTTCAATGATACCATCTTTATTTATGTTTAGATTAGCTGTTTCAAGGGCTGGGGTTCCATTTCCAACATTTATTGAAGTACTTTTAATGATGTTAGCTTTTCAATTTATAAAAGAAGCTGGACTTAGGTTGCCTCAACCAATTGGTGGTGCAATGAGTATAGTTTCAGCATTAATATTAGGTGATGCTGCAGTAAGTGCTGGAATAGCTTCAAGAATTACTATTATAGTAGTGGCATTAAGCACGTTATCTTATTTTTTAATACCAAAACTCTATGGAGCTTTATCATTCTGGGCAATAATATTAGTTTGTTTTGCTTCTGCATTTGGAATACCAGGATTTTTATCTGGAAGCTTATTAATGTTAGTACAATTAGCTGAATTAGATTCTGTAGGATATCAATTCTTATTCCCACTTGGAAGTATAAGTGAGTATAAATTCAAGGATGTAGTATTGAGAGGTCCATTACAGAGAATATCAAAAGATTTTATAAAGAGGAGAGATAAAGATGAAGAATAAGAGGGTTATAAAAGTTCTTTCCATTGCATTTCTTCCTTTATTATTAGTAGGATGTTTTAATTATAGGGATATTAATAAAGTTAGTTTTGCAACTAGTATTATTTTTGATACTGATGATTTTGGAAGAGCAGTAATTTATGTTGATAGTGTAAAGCCTTATAGAAGCACAAATGAGAGCTCAGATAAAGGGAAAAGGATAATATATAAGGGAATGGGTAAGACAGTGCTAGAAGCATTAAGAGATATAAATTTAGCATCTAGTTATGAAATTAATTATTCTCAAAATAGATCTTACATATTTACAGAGAGAGCTTCTAAGGAAGGAATAAGTAGGTTTACAGATTTAATAGATAATAACCAAGAGTTTCAAATAAAACCAGATTTATTTGTGTATTATGGTGAAGTAGATGATTTATTAAAAATTACATCAAGTGATGAAGAATACTTAGGACTGTATCTTGAGGAACTAGTTCATAAAAATACCAGGAATCCAAAAGCTATGAGAGCTAATATGAATGATTATTTGAGTAATATAATAGAATCAAATAATACTTTTATTATAGGAAGTATTGAAATCCGAGAAGATGCTCTAGATAAAAAAATACAAATAGGTGGAGGATCAGTTATTCAAGGTGGTAGACTAGTGGATAGAATAGATTCAAGGGATGCTATGAGCTATAATTTATTAATGAATAAAGTAAGTAAAGGAGTTTTAGAAATTTCTAATCCTCAAGATGAAAAAGGGTTTATAACTTTAGAGATTTTAGGTAATAATACTAATAGCAATGTAATTTATGATGGAAATTCAATAAAATTAATAAAGAATCTAGAAATTTTAGTATCTATAGCAGAGATTCAAGGAAATGCAACAATAGATAAAAATTTACTAGATTATATAAAAGTAGCAAAAGAAAAAGAAATTGAGAGTTATCTTAAAAATGCATTTGAAAAATATAAAGAAGAAGGAATAGATGTATTCGATATTGGAAGACTATTAGATGTTAAGTATTCAAAAGAATCTATAGAAAATCCTATAAGTATAACTGAATTAGAAGTAAATGTTAATATGGTTATAGAAGGAACATCAATTATAAAAAATAGTTTATAAAATATACGGAATTATGAATGCAATTAGTAAATAATGACATAAATGTATTGATATTAAAAGGAAAATAAAGTAAGATTGATTTATATAGTTCTCTAAATTCGATTCATACTATAGAGATGGGGAGGGAGTATGGACGATTACAAGTTTAAATATCAGCAGATTAAGTCAGATTTTGAAAGCTATCAAAAAATTACTGAAAGTAAAATTCAAGAGCTTAGCTCTATTAATATACAATATGAGAAGAGTTTAGATATGCTTTCGAATGTAATACTAATTAGTAACTATATAAACTCAAACTTAAGTAGTAAATACATAATACCGATGATTAATGATATGATAATCGGAGTTATAGGAGTTACTCAATGCACCATTTACTTACAAGAAAATGGAGAATTTGTTATAAAAGCTACTAATGGTACAGAAGAAAGTATAGCACTTAATGATGAATGTATAAAATATATTAATAATAATAAAACTTTTATTTTGAACTCTAAAGAACCAGTTACTAAGGATGATAAAAGTGGTGTTTCTATTCATTCAAGAATTGGAGTTCCAATTAAGTTGGAAGAAAAAATTATAGGGTATATTGTGGTTGATCATACTCATCAAAATTTCTTCACTGACTTTCATGAAATATTTTTGAATTCTTTAGCTAGCCAAATTGCTATAGCTATAGAAAATTCAATTTTATATAAAGAGATTGAAAAATCAGCTAAATGCGATTCATTAATTGGAATATATAATAGAAAGACTTTTTATCAATTAGTTAGTGAAAGAGTACAGAATGAAGATATAAAAGCATATGCAATAGTAATGATGGATTTCGATGACTTTAAAATGATAAATGATACCTTAGGTCATCAATTTGGAGATAAGGTACTAATAGATACAACTAATTTAATAAAAAGTATGTTAAGAAAAAAGGATATAATTGCTAGATATGGTGGAGAGGAAATAATCTTATATATAGATTGTACCGATGATATAGATGAAATACATGAAAGAATAAATTCTATTAGATTAGCACTAAGTAATAATTATATATCTGAAGGAAAAATAAAGAAGAATATAACGGCAAGTTTTGGTCTAGGCTTTTATCCCTATGATGGTGATACTCTAGAGACTGTAATAAATTGTGCAGATAAGTTTCTTTATAAAGCTAAACATGCTGGCAAGAATAAAGTTATGAGTTCACATTTTTTTTGGTAATAGAGATAGGGAGGCACAAAGGGTTTCTCTATCTTTTTACTTTATCATTAATTTTATTGTAAATAATATTAATGATAAAGAATATAATATATTAAAAGATGTAAAAATCTATTAAAGGAGTGGATTCCAATGATTCAAGTTTTTTGTTCAAAAAGAGGTGCAGGCAAATCTAAAAAATTAATAGAGCTTGCAAATGAACGTTCATTAAAGGCAAAAGGTGATTCAGTTTATATCGACGACGATGGAAGAAGAATGATGCAGCTAAAGGCGAAAATTAGGTTTATAGATACTAATGAGTTAGGTGTAGGAGATTGTGAAAGTTTTTATGGATTGCTTTGCGGTGTAGTATCCCAAAATTACGATGTTGAAAACGTTTATGTTGATGCTTTATCAAATATAGTAAATAGAAATATATCAGAATCTAATTTCTTGTTCAAAAAAATGAAGGAATTCTCTCAAAAATACAACTTAAATATCTTTATAAATCTAAATTGTGAATGTTTAGAAGAACTTCCAGATTTCATAAAGGAGTATGTAGCTTAGAAAGGAAATATTTAAGGTTTAAAAGCAATATTAAATAAGAAAATAATAAAGTATAACTTTATAAATATAAATAATTGATAAATTTAAGAGTGGAAAGTAAGGAAAAAATAAAATGAGAAAATGAGATATTGCAGACAGAATCTGCCTAGAGAAATCAGAATATTCTGAAAAAGCTTTTGTAATAGAGGGTAACAAGAGCTTTTTCTTTTTGTAAACTTCTATATTATAAATGAATAATAAAAAATACATTCAATAATTGATATTATTACAATAAAAAGATATACTATAATAAGTAAATATAAGAGGAGGATACGTAGAATGGCTAATGTTTTAGACGAGTTATTAGATCGTGGATACATAAAGCAATTTACTCATGAAGATGAAACAAGAGAATTGCTAGAAAAGGAGAAAATAACTTTTTATATAGGATTTGATCCGACAGCAGATAGCTTACATGTTGGGCATTTTATTGCAATGATGTTTATGGCACATATGCAAAAAGCAGGTCATAGACCAATTGCTCTTCTTGGTGGTGGAACTGCAATGGTTGGTGACCCATCTGGAAAAACTGATATGAGAACAATGCTTACTAAGGAGCAAATCGAACATAATGTAAATTCAATAAAGAAGCAAATGGAAAGATTTATAGACTTTTCAGATGATAAGGCAATTTTAGTGAACAATGCAGATTGGTTACTAAATTTAAATTATGTGGATTTCCTTAGAGAAGTAGGAGTTCATTTTTCAGTAAATAGAATGTTAACTGCAGAATGTTTCAAACAAAGATTAGAAAAGGGACTTTCTTTCTTAGAATTTAACTATATGTTAATGCAAGGATATGATTTCTACGTATTAAATCAAAAATACGGTTGTAAGATGGAATTAGGTGGAGATGACCAATGGTCAAACATGATAGCAGGTGTTGAACTAGTTAGGAGAAAGGCTCAAGGTCAAGCTATGGCTATGACTTGCACACTTTTAACTAATAGCCAAGGTCAAAAGATGGGAAAAACAGTTGGAGGAGCTTTATGGCTTGATCCAGAAAAGACTTCACCATTTGATTTCTATCAATACTGGAGAAATGTTGATGATGCAGATGTAGAAAAATGCTTAGCATTATTAACTTTTGTTCCTATGGATGAAGTAAGAGCAATATGTGCAGTAGAAGGGGCAGCAATTAACGAAGCTAAGAAGAGATTAGCTTTTGAAGTTACTAAGCTAGTTCACGGAGAAGAAGAGGCTATTAAGGCTAAATCAGCTGCTGAAGCTTTATTCTCAGGTGGAGTTGATATGAGTAATGTTCCAACTGTAACTATATCTAGAGAAAAGTTAGGTTCTACTATATTAGATATAATGGCTGAAAATAAAATAGTACCATCTAAAGCTGAAGGAAGAAGATTAATTCAACAAGGTGGATTATCTTTAAATGGTGAAAAAGTTACTGAAGTTACTAGAACTTTAGAAGAATCAGATTTGGAAGATGGATCAGCATTATTAAAAAGAGGAAAGAAAAATTACAATAAAATAGTTGTAGAATAAGAAATAGTTAATAGAGAAGGGTGAAGAGTTAAGGAGGAAACTCCTTATCGAAGTTTCTGAATTTTTATTATTCTGATTTGTTTCAAATCACTTCAATGATTCTACATTTAAATAAGGAGTTGCTGAGCAGCTCCTTATTATTATGCTTAATGACGTAAGGGTAAAGCAATTTTTACTTTTATTTCATTACCGTTTTCTATAGTAATACTTCCATTATGAGCCTTTATTATTTCATTGCATAAGAATAGACCTAAACCTGTACTATATTCATCATTAGGGGTTGTTGTTTTTATAAAAGGTTGAAAGATATTTATATAAACTTCTTCAGGGATAGGTGTCTCAGTACGATTAGAAACTTCAATATTATATATATCGTTAGTAGTGTAAGACTTAACATTAATTATAGAATCTTTGCTAGAGTATTTTATGGCATTATCTATTACATTAATTAAAACTTCTTTTATTTTATTTGTTTTAATGCAGAGTAACTCAGTAGTTATATCTGAATTTATTTTTAAATTATATTTTTCAGCTTTAATGCTCAAGTCAGAAATTGTTTGATTGATTATTTCTGAGATATCAATTTCTTCAAATATGTCATGTATAGATGATAGACCTTTAGAAATTTTTATTATTTCAAGAACTAAGGTATTTAGTCTTTCGCTTTCTGAATGAATTCTACTAATGGCACGAAATTTAAACTCTTCATCATCTACAACATTTTCTAAAATCATTTCTGAATATCCAATAATGGAAGTTAATGGAGTTTTTAGTTCGTGAGTTACAGTATCAAAAAATATCTTTCTACTTAGGGCTAGTTTTTCAACCTTGTCTCTTTCTCTTTCTATGTCTAAAAATTGTTCTTGAATCTTTGACTTCATGCTAATGAATTCTTGAGAAAGTATAGAAATCTCATCATTACCTTCTATATTTATATTAATGTCATAATTACCTTCACCTAGCTTTTTTGATGCAGAGGTCAAGGTTTCTATTGGAGTTACAATTTTATTAGTTAGTCTATAAGAAATAGCAAAGATAAATATAATTAGAGCGGTTTCAATTAAAGTTAAAACATTAGTAGCTTTATTATAGTCAATTAATAGTGGGGTATAGTCTTTGGTTAAATTAATTATTCCTATATAAGATTTATTTATTATTATTGGATAGGAAAGAATTCCAGTAAGATTATTATTGTTATACTTTATATTTACTATAGTTTTACCATCTTTAACTTCAGGTAGATTAGTTGTGAATTCAATAGGCTTTTCATATATATTTGTAGCAATTAGTTCTCCGTTAACATCTGAAATCTCTAATTTAGTTTCATAGTTTAAAGATATATATTCAATTAAGTATTTTCCTTCTTCGACTAAAGCTTTATCCTTGAAAATATAATCCCTTACCGATAGAGTGTACTTTATAGATTCTCTACTACTTTTCATAATTTCTTTTAGTGAGTTTGTAATTGAAGTTTCCATGTTATTTTTTAGTATTTCTCTAACTGAAATATTAAGAGATAGCCCCAGAAATATCATCGTTAGAGTTATTATTAGGGTGAACTTATATTTTATTTTCATATCTTACCTCATAACATATCCAACGGAAAATACTGTTTCAATTATTGATGGTTCATTAGGGATGTCCAATTTACTTCTAAGCCTTCTAATATGAATATCAACAGTTCTAACATCTCCATCATAAGAAAATTCCCAAATGTTATCTATTAATTGTTCTCTTGAAAAGACTTTATTCCTATTTTGAACAAAGAATTCAAGAAGTTCATATTCCTTAGGTTTAAGCTGTACAACATTATCATTTTTTAAGACTGTCCTATTTTTAAAATTAATTTTAATATGTTTATTTATTTCGATAAATGAGGAGTTATAAGTAGAAGAAGATTTTTCAATTCTTCTAAATACAGCTTTAATTCTACTTAAAACTTCTTTAATATGAAAGGGTTTAGTTATATAATCATCTGCTCCAAGCTCTAATCCTAAAACTTTATCTACAACATCATTTTTTGCAGTAAGAATAATTATAGGAATAGAATACTTAGAATTAATTTCTCTACATAAATCAAAACCATTTCCATCTGGTAGGTTTAAATCAAGCAAAATTAAATTAGGGAAATTTATATTAATATAGTCCTTTGCTTCTTTTAAAGAAAATGTACTATAAGGTGTATATCCCTCAGATTTTAATGCATAAAATAATATGTCATTTATAGATTTATCATCTTCAACAATAAGTATTTCATTACTCATACAATCATCCTTTCAACATAACATATATTAATTATAAGTGAAAATTTACTAATTATATACACAAAATAAATTATAGTAACATTAAAGAGTGAACAATTATTCTTTAATGTTACTATTTATAATTTAAGGAGTATATTGTCTATAGATAGAATATGCAACATTATTTTTTAATTCTATCCAGCATAAGGTTCCTCTATTTGTTATTGGCTTATCAGTGTTCATATTTAAATCACTTACATCCATATTACCTCTTAAATCAATAAAATTTCTAAAATTATCAAATGAAGCTATTATATTTATAGCGGAGTTACCAGGATAATCAGGATTTAATCCTAAAGCTTCAACAAAGTCATGGTGTAATAATTGAAAATTACAATTATTTGATACCTCATAAGTGGTTAGCTTACTATAGTTATTTCTAATATAGTATCCATTAGGTATATATTGAATACCATCATCATTAACTGGAAGGTCCACATTATCCTTAAGTGCTTCTTTTAAGGCTATTTCTCCACCTAAGTAGAATTCTACTAAATCTACATCTATAAAAGTTTTTCCATCAACAGTATAGATATCTGTAATTGAGCCTATTTGCTTGTCATAAACAGCTTCTGTTACTGTTAAAGTAACTTGAACTTTTCTACCATATTCTTCGTTATAGCCATAATATTCAAAGGTTCCTGGTGTGCTTGTATCCGCTTCAGGGTAATCCCACTTTATTGACAAAGAGATATCTTTGCCATTTATAAGTGCATTTACAGTTTGAGGGAAGTAATACTCTAAATCTTGATCAACTTTATCATTGATTTTAATAATTTCAAGTTTATCAGAGATATCTTTTGCTATTTTTTTCATGTTTTCAGTATCAACATTATTAGAAATAGCAGTTTTAGCTATAAAATAAGCATCATCATATCTATTAGCATCTAAATAGATATCTTTAATTTCTATATATAAGTCCTTATTTGATTTATCTAATTCAATAGCTTTATTATAATTAGCCATAGCTTCATTGTATTTTTTATCTAAAAGAAGTATATTTCCATTATGAATAAGCTCTTTAGATATATTTTCTTCAACTAAAATTTCATCTTCAGTATTGTTTGATACTGTAACTTTTTTAGTTGTATCTACACAGGAGAGAAGTGATGTTGTCAATATAATTATTATAAATATAAGTTCTAATTTGATGAATTTTTTCATTATTTATATCTCCTTCCCATAGTTTAAGGTGTAAACTGTCTATAAATTGAATTAACTACACCATTTTTTATTTCAATCCAACATAATGTTGATCTATCAGTTAATGTTTTGTTTTCAGAATTTGAATTTGATTCTAGAAACATTTTATTACTTTCAGTAATATATTTTTTGAACTCATCAAATGAAACAGGATTAAGCTCTTGTGAACTTCCCATAGATTCTGAATCATATCCTAAGGTTGAAAAATCCATAGCTAATAATTGGATAAGACAGTTATTTGAGACTTCATAAGTTGTCAATTCGGTGTAATTGTCTCTTATATAATAAGAGTTAGGAAAAAAATATTCTCCTTTTTCATTAATAGCAGCTCTATTATCCTTAATTGCTTCTGGTAAAACTTTTTCAAAGCCTATATAAAGTTCTACTAAATCAACATCTATATAATTTTTACCATTAGTTGAATATACGTTTTTAATACTACCTGCTTGTTTATCATAGACATTTTCAATAACTGTTAATTCAACTATTATTTTTCTACCATATTCATCGTTATATCCTTCATAAGTGAAAGTTCCTATATTGTTTGTATTAACATTTTCATTATTCCAAGTTATAGGAATAGTGAGTTCTGCATCTGAGATATTTGTTTTCATTTCTTTTGGTAATGAGTAATTAGTATTTTGATAAACAGAATTCGAAAGCTTAAAAACTTCGAATTTAGATGATATTTCTTTTAATATTAATTTCATATTTTCAATATCAACATTGTTTGAAATTGCTATTTTAATAATATTATAAGCTTCATCTAATTTGTTTATAGAAACATACTTATCTTTTATCCTTATATAGATATCTTTATTCTCTTTGTCTAATGAAATAGCTTTATTAAAGTTTTCTTTTGCAGCATCAAATTTCCCCTCATCTAAAAGTTTTTCTCCGGCAGATATAGCTTTTATAGTTTCACTTTCTTCTAAGGAAATAGTATCTTCAGTATTTTCACTTACAGTAATTTTTTTAGAGGCATTACCACAAGAGATAAGGAAAAGTGAAGTAGAAAAAATAAATATTAATAATAAATTTCGAATAAGTCCTTTTTTCATTTTTATAACCTCCCATATTTCTATAATTTAATAATACGCTGAAGAAATTTCTAAAGATAATAATGATGTTTCCAAGTTATTTCCAAAGGTACTTATATTAAGAAAGTTATAAAAGTACTCGATATTATAAGTAATTAGGAAGGTTATATGGGGTGGTAATATGCCAGGAGTATTTAATATAGGTAATAGCTATAATGTAAATAACAAGAGAATATCTAGTAAGCTTACTTTCGATATTGGGGAGAAGTTTTCGGGAAAGATAATTAAAAAAGAAGGCAGCAATGAAGTAACAATAAGATTAATAGATGGATGGGAATTTCAAGCAGAAATAGATGGAGATATGGAGTCCTTAGGTAGGGGATTTAATAGATTTCAGGTAGAAGGATTCGAAGAAGGAAAATTAAAATTGAAGCTTATATCTTCAAATGTTAAGGGTGATGAATTAGCTCAAGGAGAATTCAGTGAAATAATTTTAAAAGAGGGATTAAGCAATGAGGATATTAACTTACTTAAGGAGTTGATTAAGTTTAATATTCCACTTACTAAGGAAAATATTAAAGAGATAAAGGGATTATTTCAATTTTTAAACAGAGTCCATGAAAATACTAATGAAGTTGATGAGTTTATATCTAAATATTTATTAAGTAAAGGTATAGATGAAAATGGTGTTGAGGGTAAAAATATTAAAAATACATTGAAGGAATTTTTTTATGAGTTAAAGTCTTTATCAAAGCAAGATATTCTATTATTCTTTGAGAATAATATAGAGTTAAGTAAAGAAAATATAAAAGGATATAAGAATATTTTTAAAAGTGAAAATAGTATTTTAGATATTTTTGATAATATTACTGCCTCCTTACCAGAGCTTAAGGCTGAAGTATCAAACAAATCTATTTCATTAAAAGAAGAGCTAGATAGCAATATAAATAGCAAGGGAATAGTAATAGATAAAAATAATTTCAATGAGGTTAATACGAAGATTCAAGAAAAAAATATAAATAATAAAATAGGAAATGAGGTTTATCAAAAAACTGAAAATGCTAGTACAAAAATAAGCTTACTTTCTTTATTAAAATCTATATCTGGACAAACTGAAGATTATATTAATGTTAACCTAAAAGAAATATTAACTAATAGGCGCTTAGAATTTACGAGTGGTGATTTTGATAGAACTTTTAATCTTATCAATACATTAAAGCCAGAGGAATTTATAGAAAGTTTAAAGAGTATAATAGCTGAATTTAGGGATATAGGTGGGGCCATAGTAAGTGATAATTTTAGTGATTATGTAAGTAAGAGAAATAATGTTGCACTAGGCATTACTGAAGCTTTAGAGTTTACAAAGGGAGAAGTAGAAGTATTACTATCAAAGCTTATGGGAAAAGGAGTAACTTTAACTGAGGAAGAATTTACGAAGTTAAAGGATGGTATAAATTTAAAATATCAAGAGATTATTGATAAAGAAAAACCCAGTCAAGGAGGTGTAACTTCAAGCACTTTAGAATCTGAACGGACTAAGATTAATGATTTTACTAATAATATAGAGGTTAAATCTAATAAAGATGTAAATTTATCTACAAAGGACATTGTAAAAAATTCTATTACAAAAACTGGAGAGTTAAGTAAAGAAATAATTAATGATTTAATTACTACAATAAAAAATGATGGAAGTGCTTCAGAAAAAATATTAGATTTAATAAAAAATAACATAGATGAAATAAAACTATTTAATAAGATAAGCTCTGAATACTATTATGCAGATATTCCAATTAACATAAGGGAAACAGAATATCCTTGCAAAATAATAATTAAGGATAAGAGAAAAGATAGTAAGAAAATTGATAGTACTAATATAAAAATAGTAATTACTATAGATACTAAAAATTTAGGTGTAGTTGACAGCTATATGAAGATTTTAGATAAAAAAATAAATGTTGATTTAAAATGTGAAGAAAGATATGTTAAAATAATAGATATGGCAAAAATTAAACTAGCTTATAATATTGAATCTATGGGATTTTTAGTAGATATTAAGGTGTCTAAAAAGGAAGAGGAAGTATCTTTAGCTACATGCAGAGCTTTCTTTAATCCTGATTCTGGAACTGCTATAGATAGAAGGGTATAACTTAATACCAGGAGGGAAGGGTGTATGAATAGAAGAAAAAAAGCTGCAGCTTTAAAATATGAAGAAAATATAGTAGCACCTATAGTAACTGCTAGTGGTATGGGATATATCGCAGATAGAATAATAGAAAAAGCTGAAGAAAATTATGTTCCAATAGTGTATAATAAGGAATTGACAGATTTGCTTTGTAACGTAGATATTGGAGAAAATATACCAACAGATCTTTATGAAGCAGTAGCACATATAATTGCCTATGTAACAGATTTAGATAGAATAGTAGAAAGGTGAGTAGATAAATGGCTTTATATGCTATTTCAGATCTTCATCTTGCTTTTACAACGGATAAACCAATGGACATATTTGGAGATAAGTGGCTTAAGCATGATGAAAAGATTAAGCAAAACTGGATTAGTAAAATAACAGAAGAGGATACAGTACTTATTGCAGGAGACATATCTTGGTCTATGAAATCTAGTGATAGTAAAGTAGATTTAGATTGGATAAATGATTTACCAGGAAAGAAAATAATATCTAAGGGAAATCATGATTATTGGTGGAGCGGAATTTCTAAGTTAAACAATATGTACGATAACACTAAGTTTCTTCAAAATAACTTTTATGTATATGAAGACTATGCGATTTGTGGATCTAGAGGATGGATATTAGAAGGAAGCGATAGGTTTACAGAAAAGGACAAAAAGATATTTAATAGAGAGATCATAAGACTTAGACTATCTTTAGATAAGGCAAAGGAAGCTGGATTTGAAAAATTTATAGTAATGATTCATTACCCTCCAATTAATGATAGGAGAGAAGCTTCAGCCTTTACAGAAATATTTAAAGAATATGGAGTTGAAAAAGTAATTTATGGACATCTTCATGGACCATCATTAGCAACTGCATTTAATGGAGAAAATGAAGGAATAGATTATATTATAACTTCTTGTGACTATTTAAATTTTGATCCTATAAAAATATTATAATAAATATAGAAAAATTAATATAATAAGTATCTAAAAAAAAGAGTAGGGGGATGCCATATAAGCACTTCCTATTTTTATTTTTATATTTGTTAAAAATTTCTCGAAATATTGAAAATTATTACCTGGGGTTATTGACAATCAATTTCAATTGACTATAATTGTAATATAGAGAACATGTAAGGGGGAATATGCATGACAATATTTAGTATGAAGGTAGGACAAACTGGAACTGTAAGAGATGTAGAAGGAGATCCAAAATTGGCTAAAAGACTTAAGGCTTTAGGATGTGTGAAGGGGACGCAAGTAAAGGTTAAATTGATAGCTCCATTAGGAGATCCAATATTAATATCTTTTAGAGGATTTGATTTAGCTATTAGAAAAAAAGATGCAAAAAACATATATTTAAATGTTTAAGAGGTGGGGAATATGATAAATGTGGCATTAGTTGGTAATCCTAATACAGGAAAAACCACAGTTTTTAATGCACTAACAGGGTCTAAACAATATGTAGGGAATTGGCCAGGAGTAACTATAGATAAGAAGTATGGATTTATAAATAAAGAGATAAAGGTAGTAGATTTGCCTGGTATTTATGCAATGGACACATATTCAAATGAAGAAAAAGTATCAAGAACTTATTTGGAAAATGAAGATGTTGACTTAATAATAAATGTGGTAGATGCAACAAATCTTGAAAGAAATTTATACCTTACAACTCAATTAATGCAATTCAATAAACCAATATTAGTATTATTAAATATGATGGATATAGCCAATAAAAGAGGGATTAACATAGATACAGAAGTATTGGCGAAAAATCTTGGCGTAAGAATTCTACCGATATCAGCAAAAACTAACAAAGGTTTAGAAAACATAAGTGAAGAAATTAACAAATCGATAGAAAGTATTTCCAATTACGATGTGAAATTCAATAATGAAAATGAAGCATATTCTTATATAGCTAACCTTATAAAAGAGTCTTCTAAAGGGAGAGGAAATTCAAAGTACATAGGAGAAAAAATAGATAAGATAGTATTAAATCCAATACTAGCATATCCAGCATTTTTACTCGCATTATATATTATATTTAAATTCACATTTAATTGGTTTGGACAACCATTAGCGGATGGTTTAGATGCTTTTGTTGCGGATACCTTTACACCGATTGTAGAGGGGATAGTAGCTAATTCATCAACTTGGTTTCAATCTCTAATACTTGATGGTATAGTAGCTGGAGTTGGTGGAGTTATAGTCTTCTTTCCAATAGTATTTGCACTTTTTCTTGGAATATCATTCCTTGAGGACTCAGGATATATGTCAAGAATAGCTTTTCTAATGGATAGGATAATGAGAAAGATTGGATTATCAGGGAAGGCATTTATTCCATTAATAATGGGATTTGGATGTTCAGCGCCTGCAATAATGGCAACTAGAACTTTAGAAAGTGAAAAGGATAGAAAGATGACAGCTTTATTAGCGCCACTTGTAACATGTGGAGCTAGATTACCTGTTTATGCTTTGTTTGCTTCAATATTCTTCGCATCAAATCAAGAATTTGTAGTAATGGCACTTTATTTATTAGGAATTATCGTAGCAATTTTAGTTGGATTACTATTTAAAAATTCTTTATTTAGGAAGGATGAACAACCATTTATATTAGAGCTACCAGAATATAAATTACCTAGTTTAAAGAGCATTATATTAAATGCTTGGGATAAATCTAAGGGATTTATAGTAAGAGCAGGAACATTAATATTTGCAGTATCAATAGTAGTTTGGTTCTTAACATACTTTAATATGAATGGATTTACAGAAGAAATAAATACGAGCTTCTTAGCAAGCCTTGGTGGATTTATATCACCTATATTTAAACCATTAGGTTTTGGAGGCTGGGAAGCAGGCGTATCAATACTTACTGGACTTGCAGCAAAAGAAGTAATAATTGGAACTATGGAAATAGTATATGGAGATTTAGCTGTAGTATTACCAACTATGTTTACAGCTATAACATCTTTAAGTTTCTTAGTATTTGTATCACTTTACACACCATGTTTTGCTGTTATAAGTGTTATGAAGAAAGAATATGGAACAAAGATGATGTACTTCTCAGTTATTTATCAATTTGTACTAGCATGGATAGTTGCATATTTATTTAAGTTTGTCGCAACTCTTATTACTGGCGGCGTAACCCTTGCATATACAATAGAGTTCTTAATCTTCTTAGTAATAGTTTCTTTAGGAATATTATTTTTAATAAAATATTTTAATAAAAAAGAAGTTAGACAAGCGGTACACTTATAGAAAATGAAAAGTTAATAAAGAAGAATTAATGAAAGACTCAGCCTTGGCTGAGTCTTTTTATTTAAAAGGGAATAGACTTTTCTAATACTAGATAATATTATATCTGAACAAGTATAGAAGTGTGTTTTAAAATAATGTTGTTAATATATTAAAAGATAATATTTAACTAAAGCTATATTATTATAGTAATTATAGCTTTAAGGTTAATTAAGTTAAGTATCAAATATTATTTTTAAACATCAAACCATAGTTAGAAAAATCCTTAATTTTAACAAATACATTCTCATTTAAGAATTCTCTAAATAAATCTATTTGATTTAACTTGAAAGTTTTATATTCATTTTTAAATTCTATTATATGCCAATTCAAATAATGTTCAAGATATTTAGTTGCTACTCCTCTAAATCGAACTAACCATCTCTTTATGTTCAATGAAAAACTATGAATAAATAAGCATTTATCAGGTAATAACGAATTTAAATGTTTTATATTTTTTATATTGAAACTGTTTGTATAACGAAGATTATTTGATTCTAGTACATTAATAATGTGAGACATTGTTTCGTTTTGAATTGGTAAAAGGCTACAATTGTGTTTTGTTGAATATGCTTTAAAATATCTATCATTATATGCAGATAAGACAGCACTTTTATCAAGATTATATGAGAAGTTTGAGTTTATAGAATTAAGAGAAATACTATTTATACTAATAACCTTTGATAAGAGAGTTTTATTACTATCCATTGCACAAGCTATAAAAACTTTTTCTTTATTGATATGTTTAGCATTTTTATTACCTTTAAAGTTTTCAACCATCATTATCTTACTAACTTCTACATAGTTTTTTAAAACATTATAATAATTTTTATTTTGAGTAATAAGAATTTTATGTCTCCAGAAAAAAGAAGTAGCTAAATTAATATTAAGAATAGAGGAACATTCCCTAAGAGATTTGCCATTATTTAATAAAATAAAATATTTAATCCAAAGATCAGCAGGTTTTTTAGAATAACTAAATAATGTTTTTGTGCTTTGAGAAAAAGTTTTATTACAAATACTATTTAAACATTTGTACCTTTGAAGACCATTATATTTCCCATGTTTTATAATGTTTTCACTGTTACAATGCGGACAAGAGTGGATTTCTCTATTTTTCAATAAATCTATAATTTCTAATCTATTTTTATATTTATCAACAATATTGAGTTTTTCTTTATAAGGAATATTATCAAATTCTTGAACTGTATGAAGATACATAATTATTGTCCTCTCAATATAATAATAAGCTTATTCTTTTGGAATTCTTGACTAGAAATTAATATTTTATTCACTAACCTATTACAGAACAACATTATTTTAAAACAGACTATGAGTAGATGTTGATGTATTTAGGGTAAGTATAAATAATAATATTTTACCAATAAAAGATTATAGATAAATTTTTTGTTAATAAATAAATTGTTTTAATTTTATCTATTGAAAATTAATATCAATTAATGTATACTATCACTAGTATTTATCATATGAAAATTAATATCAATAGAAAATGAGTCGGGGGAAGATATTATGATGATTAATAAAAGGCTAATAAGTTTATGTAGCCAATCGAAAAGATACATAGGACTTACTATCCTTGCAAACTGGGTAGCAATCATATGTAACATTATTACTATTATCTTAATAGGACAATTTATTAATAAGGTTTACGTAGGTGGAGTAAACTCTATAACTATGGAATCCATATTAAAACCAGGAATTATAATACTAATACTTTTAATTACAAGATTTATTTCTAATATTTTATATGCAAAATTCTCAAATCTAGCTTCATCAGAAGCAAGAACTACTTTAAGGGAACTTGTATATAAGAAGTTACTTAAACTAGGAACAGGCTATAGCGGAGTAGAAAGTACATCTTCAATAGTTCAAGTAATGGTAGAAGGAGTTGAGCAATTAGAAATCTACTTTGGTAAGTATTTACCACAATTCTTTTATTCTTTATTAGTTCCAGTTACTTTATTTATTTTCATGAGTTTTATATCTTTTAAAGCAGCACTAGTATTTATACTTTGTGTACCTCTTATTCCAGTATCGATAATTGCAATAATGAAAATTGCTAAGAGAATTTTGAAGGATTATTGGAAAAGTTACTCAGATTTAGGTGGAAGTTTCTTAGAAAACCTTCAAGGACTTACAACTTTAAAAGTCTTTGATATGGATGAAGAAAGACATCAAAAGATGAATGTAGAAGCAGAAAAGTTTAGAAAAATTACTATGAAAGTTTTAAGTATGCAGTTAAATTCTATTACAATAATGGATATTGTTGCTTTTGGTGGTGCAGCAGCAGGAACAATAGTAGCTTTAATTCAATTTAGTAATGGAAAATTATTACCAGGAAGCTTACTTATAATAATACTTTTATCTTCAGAATTCTTTATACCATTAAGACTTTTAGGCTCTTACTTCCATATAGCAATGAATGGAATGGCAGCTTCAGATAGAATTTTTGGGATTTTAGATGCTGAAGAAAGAGTGAAAAATATTGATGAATCAATAAATGAAATCAAAGAAGATATAAATGTAAGTCTTAAGGGTGTTACTTTCAGCTATGATGGGGATAGAGAGGTATTGAGAAATATTAATATGGATATTACCCCTAAGGGAATAGTTGCAATAGTAGGAGAAAGCGGTTCAGGTAAAAGTACTATAGCATCTATAATATTAAATAATCATAAAGTTACTAAAGGAAATGTTTTAATAAACTCTATGGATATTGAAAAGGTTAATACTAACATTATATATGAAAATATAGGATTAATATCAACAAATAGTTACATTTTTAATGGAACTATATTAGACAATCTTTTAGTAGGGAAGCAGGATGCTACTGAAGAAGAAATTAAAAAAGCTTTAGAAACAGCAAGATTATATGAATTTGTACAAGGATTAAAGGATAAGTTAAATACTAATGTTGGAGAAGGTGGAAATGCCTTATCAGGAGGTCAAAAACAAAGATTAGCTTTAGCTAGAGCAATACTTGCAGATAGAAAGATGATAGTATTTGATGAGGCTACTTCAAATATTGATGTTGAAAGTGAAGAGGCTATTTGGGAAGCAATATATGATCTTTCTAAAGAAAAAACTATATTAGTAATATCACATAGATTAGCTAATGTTAAAGAAGCTAAGAAGATATATGTTATGCATAAGGGAGACTTAGTGGAAGAAGGAACTCATAATGAGTTAATGAAGCTAAAGGGATATTATAATAGCATGGTAAATAAGCAAAATGAATTAGAAGAAATTAGGGAGGTTTGTTAATATGAAAAGAAGATCAGGCTTCCAAATAATGAAACGTTTAATAGTAGAATTAAAACCACTTGCACCTATAATGTTAATTACAATATCTATGGGGGTTATAGGTTTTCTAGCTGCCATCTCAATAGCAGCCTTTGGAGCAGTTGCGCTTGGAGCTTTTATTGGAGATATTACATTTATTAGTTTTAAAGGTGCTTTAATAGTAATGATTGTATGTTCTGTATTAAGAGGATTTTTAAGATATGCTGAGCAATTATCAGGACACTATATTGCATTTAAGATCTTATATATTTTAAGAGACAAGATATTTACTGTTTTAAGAAAGCTTGCACCAGCTAAGTTAGAGGGGAAGGAAAAAGGAAACTTAATTGCTTTAATAACTTCAGATATTGAACTTTTGGAAGTGTTTTATGCTCATACAATAGCACCAATATCTATAGCAATTATTACAAATAGTATAATAGCAATAATATTATCATTAATTAATCCAATGTTCGGTGTTATATCAGCAGTATTTTATTTAATTGTTGGATTTGTAATACCATATGTTTCTTCAAGCTTTGCAAAGGAAGCTGGAGTAAAATATAGAAATATCTTTGGAGAAAGCAATAACTATGTTTTAGATTCATTAAGAGGCTTAAAGGAAGTATTATTATATAAAAATGGAGAAGAAAGACTTAAGAATATTAATAAAAATTCTATAAGACTTAATAAAAGCTTAGATAAGATAAAGGAACATGAAGGAATTATCAGAGCTACAACAGATATTACAATTATGATTGCAATATTAACTTTTGTTTTACTTGGAATGAGTAAGTTTTTATCTGGTGAAATAACATTTACAGCTGCTATAGTTGCCATAGTAATAGTAGCATCATCTTTTGGACCAGTAGTTGCATTAAGTAATCTTTCAAATACATTGCTACAAACTTTTGCTTGTGCAGAGAGAATATTTGAATTATTAGATGAAGATCCGCATGTAAAAGAAGTTGTAGGTAAAAATGATATAGTTTGTAATGATATAGTTTATAATGATGTAACTTTTGCTTATCCAAACAGAAAAGAAAGAATATTTGAAAATACAAGTTTATCTATCAAAAAAGGAGAGAAGCTTGCATTAATAGGGGAAAGTGGAATAGGAAAGAGTACATTTATTAAGCTTATAATGAGATTTTGGGATGTTAACACAGGGAATATTAAATTAGATAATATAGACATTAAAAATGTTAATACAAAATCATTAAGAAGTGCTCAAAGATTAGTAAGTCAAGAAACTTATTTATTTAATGAGTCAATAAGAGATAATATAAAGATTGGTAATAAGAATGCAAGTGAAGAAGAGGTAATAGAAGCTTCTAAAAAAGCATCTATTCATGACTTTATAGTAACACTTCCAAAGGGATATGATACTAAAGTTGGAGAACTTGGTGGAAACCTTTCTTCTGGTGAAAAACAAAGAGTTGGACTTGCTAGAGCTTTTTTAAAGGACAGTGAAGTTCTTATATTAGATGAACCTACAAGTAATTTGGATGCTTTAAATGAAGGGGAAATTTTAAAGTCAATAAATGAAAATTGTAAGGATAAAACTATAATTCTTATTTCACATAGAAAGTCTACAACTGCAATATGTGATAAAGTCTATAAATTAGAAAATAAGAAGATAGTTTAGTAAAATAAAGGGGAGGAATCCTCTTTGTTTTAGAAGAAATAGTGATAATGATTATTAAAATCTGATAGGGGGTTTCTATATGAGCAAAATAGAGAGGGAAAAAAGAACTATTGAACTTATGATAAAAATCTACTGTAAGAAGAAACATAAAAATAAGGAACTATGTGAGGAATGTAAGGAATTATTAGAATATGCTCATAAGAGATTAAGTTTTTGTAAGTTTGGAGAAGAAAAAACCACTTGTGGCAAATGCCCAATACATTGCTACAAAAAGGATATGAGGGAAAAAGTTAAGAAAGTTATGAGATTTTCAGGCCCAAGATTACTTATATATAATCCAATAGAATTATTTAGACATATGACTTATTAGTATTAGTTGTGATTTCAATATTATATAAGAAATTTAGATGTTAAATTTTAAATAAAAGGGGAGATATATAAAATGAAGTCTATAAAAAAATATTTATTTATAACAGTAGGACTTATTTGTGTAGCATTAGGAGCTATAGGAGTTATTATTCCAGTATTGCCTACCACACCATTTCTATTGTTAGCATCCTACTGCCTTGCTAGAGGATCAGAAAGATTTAATAATTGGTTTATTAATACAAAATTATATAAAAAGCATTTAGAGTCATTTGTTAAAGAAAGAGCTATGACTTTAAAAGAAAAGATAAGTCTCCTTGCTTTTGCAGATTTTATGTTAATGTTTCCGTTAATAATTTTAGATAGTTTATTTATTAAATTATTTATAGTGGCACTTATCTTATTTAAATTTTACTACTTCACTTTTAGAATTAAAACAATAAAAAAAGATGTGAAAATAATAAGAAGACTTAAAGAAGAGATATAGACGGAGGAATTTATGCAGAGATTATCATCATCATTATTTATGTTAGCACTATTAGTTTATTATTTACCTAAGATTTTTAAAATGAAAAAATCTAAGTATGTAAAAGTTCATATTGGTATTGGAGCTGTATCTATAATAGCAATGTGTTTAGCTTTTATACAAAAGTTTGGCAGTTCAGATTTTATTAAGTATTTAGGTTTTGCTTCAATTATGGTTGCAATAGGGGTATCAGGATATTATTCAACAAGTAAAAATAGATTAGGAAGAAAACTACATATAGCAAGTACTATAGGATTCTTTGTGTACTTATTTGCAGCTGTTAAACTATTATAATAAATGGTCTTTTGTGACTTTGTTACAGTCAAATATTTGTTAGTTGAGTATACTTATATCATAGTAAAAATAATTTTGATTCGGGGGAATTAAAAATGAATAATATAAAAGTATATACTACAAATACATGTCCATGGTGCACAAAAGTAAAAAATTATTTAACAAGTAAGAAGATTAGTTATGAAGAAGTGAATGTTGGATTAAATAGAGATGCCGCTATAGAAATGGTAAGTAAGAGTGGACAAATGGGTGTTCCAGTTTTAGATATTAACGGAAGTATAGTAGTTGGCTTTGATAAAATGACAATAGATTCATTACTAAATTTATAATTATTAAAATTATTTAATTAGTTGAATATAAGAAAAAGTAAGGCTACAATTAAAGTAGCTTTACTTTTTTTATTTGGGGGGACTATGGATATAAGAGATAAATTAATAAAATATTATCCTTTTTTAAGTAATTTAGATGATCAAGTATTAGATATATTGATAAGTAGAATGAGAGTAAATAGTTATGAAGTGGGTCAAAATGTCTTTAGTACAAATGTTAGTTGTATAGGATTTTCATTTATTTTAGAGGGACGATTAAGAATATATAAGATTGGTGATGATGGTAAAGAAGTTACACTTTATAGGATTGGAAAAGGAGATAGTTGTTTTAATACTATTTTGTGTGCATTAACTGATTCAGACGAAATATCTTTAGCAGATGTTGAAGAAAATGCTACCATAGCTATTTTACCTATGGACTTGTTTAAAAGACACCTATTAAATAATAATAGCTTTTTAAAGTATATGTTTAAGAATCTATATAATAAATTTGAGAATGTTGTAGAGGGATTTGAGAAAGTAACTTTCGATAGCATTGAAAATAGGATTATAGATTATTTTAATTTAAAGCTTATAGACAATAATGGGGCTAAGATTATATACACAACTCACGAGAAAATAGCGGCAGATATTGGGTCATCAAGAGAGGTGGTAAGTAGAAGCTTAAAAGGTCTTGAAAAAAGAGGTGTATTAGAACTCGGAAGAGGAAAAATTAAAATAAAAAACTGGGAGTATTAATTTCTTGACAAATGACTATTGATATCTTAAAATCTGAATATAATAATATTATTGACATTAATATAACAATTTAGAGAAGATACAAATATTTTAATGAGGTGTTATGGTGGAGAGTAATTATAAGCAATATGAGGATGTAGCAGAATTTTTGAAGGTTTTAGCTCATCCAGTAAGACTTTGTATAGTAAGAAATCTTTTGGAAAAAGGAAGTTGTAATGTGACTAATATGCATAGTTGCTTAGGTATGCCTCAATCAACTATTTCTCAACATCTTCAGAAATTGAAAAGTATAGGAATAATTAAGGGTGAAAGAAACGGATTAGAGATAGTATATGAAGTAATGGACAGAAGAACTGAAAAAATAATAAACGCCCTATTACATGAATAATGTAATAAAATACTCCTAAATGGAGTGTTTTTTTATAACATATATATTTATAAATCGTAATATAATAATATATAAATAAACATAAATAAAATTAAATAAGGAGGATTAATAGTGAGAAAAAAGGTTTTAATAGTTGGAGGAGTAGCAGGTGGTGCTTCAGCAGCGGCTAGATTAAGAAGATTAAGAGAAGATATAGATATAGTTATTTTTGAAAGAGGTGAATATATTTCTTTTGCAAATTGTGGATTGCCTTATTATGTAGGTGAAGTTATAGAAGATAGAGATGCTCTTTTGCTTCAGACACCTGAAAAAATGAGAGATAGATTTAACATAGATGTACGAGTAAAGAGCGAAGTTGTAGGAGTTAATCCAAGTGATAAAATAATAAAGGTAAAAAGTGAAGTTGGTATCTATGATGAAAGTTATGATTATCTAGTATTATCACCAGGTGCAAAGCCCATAACTCCTAATTTACCAGGAATAGATAGTGGTAAAATTTTTACGGTTAGAAATATTTCTGACATAGATAAAATAAAATCATATGTGGATAAATCATCCACTAAATCAGCAATTGTTATAGGTGGAGGATTTATCGGAATTGAAATGGCAGAGAACTTAAGGGAAAGAGATATTGATGTAACATTAATAGAAGCAGCTCCACATGTTTTAGCTCCGTTTGATTCAGAATTCTCTAATATTATAGAAAAAGAATTAAATGATAACGAGGTAAGTATTATTTTAAATAATAAAGTTGTTGCTTTTTCTGAAGAAGATAATTCAATTAATGTATTTCTTGACGATGAAAGAAAAATTAAGGCTGATATGGTTATTTCTGCTATAGGTGTAATTCCTGATACTGGATTCATAAAAGATAGTGGTATAAAGCTTGGGGAAAGAGGGCACATAGTAGTTAATGATCATATGGAAACTAATATAGAAGGAATATATGCAGCAGGAGATGCAGTGGTAGTAAAAGACTATGTAAATGGACAAGAGGCATTTATTCCACTTGCAGGACCATCAAATAAACAAGGAAGAATTATAGCAGATAATATTGCTGGATTAGATAGTACCTATAAGGGAAGTCTTGGGACTTCAATAATTAAAGTATTTGATATGGTAGCAGCTTCAACTGGTAATAATGAAAGAACATTAAATAGATATGGTATTGAATTTGATAAAGTTTATTTACATCCAATGAGCCATGCGGGTTATTATCCTAATGCAATTCCACTAAATATTAAAGTTCTTTATGATAAAGAAGGTAAGATATTAGGTGCGCAAGCACTAGGATACGATGGAGTAGATAAGTTTATAGATGTAATTGCAACATCTATAAAGTTTAGCGGAAGAATGGAAGATTTAGCAGAGCTAGATTTAGCTTATGCACCACCATTTTTATCGGCAAAATCACCGGCTAATATGGCAGGATTTATGGCAGAGAACCAAAGAAAGGGATTAGTTAAACTAATAAACATAGATGAATTAAAAGGATATGATCCAAAAAATCAAATCTTATTAGATACTAGAGATATAGAAGAAGCGGAATTAGGAAACATAGAAAATTCAATAAACATACCACTTAATGATTTAAGAAGTAATTTAGATAAATTAGATAAGAATAAAGAAATATTAGTATATTGCTCAGTAGGGCTTAGGGGATACATAGCTGCTAGATTATTAGAAGCTAATGGATTTAATGTTAAAAACTTAAATGGGGGATATAAAACTTATTCTAATTTTGATTATAAGGCAAGGGTAATAGAATTTAATAATAAGGAAGAGGATATAGTAATGAAGGAAGTTGCATTAGATAATGTTAGAGAGTTAAATGCTACAGGGCTATCATGCCCAGGGCCGTTAATGAAGGTTAAGAAAACTATAGATGGAATGTTTGATGGGGAAGTACTAAGAGTAAGAGCATCAGATCCAGGATTTTATAGAGATATAGAGGCGTGGACAACAAAAACCAATAATAGACTGATAAGTATTGAAAAGGATAAAGGAATAATTGAGGCTACAATTATGAAGTGTTCAAACCAATTATTAAACAAAGACGAAATTGATTCTAAGATGTCTCAAAACCTAGGTAAAGTAGCAAAGGTAGCACCAGTTAAGGATGGTCAGACTATGGTTGTATTTAGTGGAGACTTAGATAAGGCTATTGCTTCATTTATTATAGCAAATGGTGCAGCAGCCATGGGTAAAAAGGTTACTATGTTCTTTACTTTCTGGGGATTAAATGTACTTAGAAAATCAGAAAAAGTTAAAACTCCTAAGAACATAATAGAGAAAGCCTTTGGAATGATGATGCCAAGAGGAAGTAAAAGACTAGGACTTTCAAAAATGAACATGGGTGGCATGGGTGCTAAGATGATTAGAGGTGTCATGAAGAATAAAAACATCCAATCATTAGAAGATTTAATGGGAGCAGCAATGCAAAATGGAGTAGAAATAGTAGCTTGCACAATGTCAATGGATGTTATGGGAATTAAAAAAGAAGAATTAATAGATGGAATAAATTATGCTGGAGTTGGATATTATTTGGGTCAAGCAGATGATTCAAATATAAATTTATTCATATAGAAAATTAAGGAGCTGTTCCAAAAAAGCAGCTCCTTTTATATTCCACATTTTACGTTTTTTATATTTCACAATTATTAATAGAATAAATACCGTTATCTAATTCCTCAAGACTTCTAGTTTGAATATCCATATTAGCTGCAATTTCTTCAGAAAGAGCTGAATGTTCTTGAGAGAGAGTAGATACTCTATCCATTATTGATAGTACATTATCTTTTTCAGCAGATGCAGCAGTTAGATTTTCTATACATTCATCTATTTCTTTAACTGATTCACTAATTGAAGATTTAATATTAGTAAAACTACCTTTTGTGCTTTGTAATGTTTTTTGCTGGTTATCAACAGCAACACCACCAGTTTCCATAGCTTTAGATGCATTTAAAATATCAGACTTAATATCATCTAATATTTTAGTTATGCTTTCCACAGATTGCTTAGAATTTTCAGCTAGTTTTCTAACTTCCCCAGCAACTACAGAGAAACCTTTACCAGCTTCACCAGCTCTTGCAGCTTCAATTGCAGCATTCAAAGAAAGTAAGTTTGTTTGGCTCGCAATTTGACTAATGGAGTCAGTAATAGTATTTACAGATTCTAATTTTGAAACTAAAGAGTTCACAGTAGAACTAACAGTTTTAAAAGCTTGTTGTAAAGAATTTAAAGAGTGATCTAAATCAGTAAAAGTATTTAAACCTTCATCAGCTACTTTATCTGTATCCAAAACTGTAATTTGAACGTTAGTTATATTATAAGCTAAGTTTTCCATACGATTATTAAAGCTCTCTAATATATTTCGTGCATTATTTATTTCTTCAGCCTGTGTTAATGTAGCATTAGTTAGTGATGATAATGAGTTATTAACATCTTGAATAGCACTAGATATTCTAGAACTACTTTCACCTAACTTAACCATATCATTTTTAAAATTTTCATTAGTATTTTCTTTTTCAGTGATTTCATTAGTAGTGAATTCTTCAACAATAGTAATTTCTTCATTTTTGGACTTTACAGCTTTTTTTCTAGAAAATAAACCCATTTTTTTACCTCCTGATTTTATCTTTTCCATCTCGAGCCATTTCTTTTATTTTTTGAGAAGCACCTATAAATGTAATGTCATCTAATAAATAAATCTGAGTCTCTAGATTTTACTCTTGGAACGTTTACTTTAATAGCCAGGGTCATAAATTTCTTATTACATACTGGACAAGTTATTTCTTTAAAAATATGTTTTTATTGATTACATTATCATTATCGTTTTCATTATCTAAATCTTTAGTATTTAAACTTCTTAAAGAATTTATCATATGTTATCACCTCTAACACTAGTCCTATCTAATTATAGCATATTATAGAATAATGTGTAGATATAATAAATGTTTTTAACACTATAAGATTTTGATTACACATTATAAGTTTTTTGATATAATAATTAGGGTGAAGTTTGAAAAGGGTGATATAATATGGCAATACATGATTGGAAGGGTTTTTTTATGCCTTATGAACAGGCAGTAGAAGAATTAAAAGTGAAACTCAAGAGTATTAGAAAAGAATATAGAAAAAGAAGTGAATACTCACCAATTGAGTTTGTAACTGGCAGAGTAAAAGAACTTTCAAGTCTTTTAGAAAAAGCAAACAAATTTGAGATTCCAGTTGACAGACTTCAATATGAAATCGAAGATATAGCTGGAATAAGAATAATGTGTCAATTTGTAGATGATATAGATAATGTAGTTGAGATCTTAAGAAGAAGAAAAGATATGCAAATCCTTTATGAAAAAGACTATGTTAGAGGAGTAAAGGAAAGTGGATATAGAAGCTATCATATGGTTATAAAATATCCTGTTAATATGGCAGATGGACAGAAGGAAATATTAGCTGAGTTTCAAATAAGAACCTTAGCAATGAATTTCTGGGCTACAATTGAGCATTCATTAAATTATAAATATAAAAAACAATTACCAGATATGGTAAGAGAGAAATTAAAGAAAGCAGCAGATGCAGCCTTTGCATTAGATGAATTAATGTTAGATATAAAGGATGAAATAAAAGATGCACAAAAGCTGTTTGAAATTAAATCCGATATTATATCTAATATAATGAATAATATTTGGAATTTAAAATCGTTAGGAAAGACTCAAGAAGCTATTAGATTTGAAAGTTCATTAAACAAATTAATTGAAGACGGAGAAATAAATGAACTAAATAATCTTTTAGTTTTAGTAAAGAGAGAAGTTAAAAAGTATAGAGATTAAAATTAATAAAGAATAGAAATACAAGATAGAATTTACATGACTTAATGCTTATATCCTAGTAACGGAATGAGTAGTTATGTGAATCCTATCTTTTTTCTTTTGTACAATTAGCAAAATATACAAATAAATTATTGACAATGATAATCTTTTTCAATTATAATTGTAATCAGTTGATATAAATTATCAAGTAACGGGAGTGAGTATATGGCTAAAAAAATATTATTGATTATTACTATTTTACTATCTGTAATATCTATCTTTATTGGTGTAACAGATATAAATATTTTATCTTTAAGTTCTTCAGATATAGAAGTTCTTATGATAAGTAGATTACCTAGGCTTATAAGTATATTAGTTGCAGGGGTAGGTATGAGTATAAGTGGTGTTATTATGCAACAAATAAGTAATAATAAATTTATTTCCCCTAGCACAGCTGCAACAATAGACTCAGCAAAGTTAGGTGTATTATTTTCTTTAATTATATTTACATCAGCTAATATATTTCAAAAAATGTTTCTATCATTTGTATTTTCATTGGCAGGAACATTTATATTTATGTCTATTTTAAAGAAGATAAAAATAAAAAATGTAATTTTTATACCTTTAGTTGGTATTATGCTTGGTAATGTAATAGGATCGATAACAGATTTTTTTGCGTATAAGTACAATCTCAATCAAAGTATGGGAGCCTTTTTACAAGGAAATTTTTCAACTGTATTAAAAGGGAATTATGAAATATTGTATTTAAGCATACCACTAGTAATTATAGCTTTTTTGTATGTACATAAATTTACATTAGCTGGTATGGGAGAAGAAATGTCAGTAAGTCTTGGATTGAATTATAAGAGGGTTACTAATATAGGTGTTATAATAGTAGCTTTAATTTCCTCATTAGTTGTAATAACTGTAGGTAGTATTCCATTTGTTGGACTAGTTATACCTAATATAGTTTCTATATGGAAAGGGGACAACCTAAAGAATAATATGCCAATAGTTGCACTTCTTGGTGCAAGCTTTGTTTTAGCATGTGATATTATAAGTAGATTAATAATTGCCCCATATGAAATTCCTATAGATTTAACTATTGGAGTTATAGGAGCTGCAATATTCCTTTATTTAATATTTAGGAGGAATAAATAATGAGTAATAATAAGAAAAAAATAATTTTAATGTCAATTCTTGCAATAACATTTTTAGTACTATTCGTAGTATGGGGATTAAATGCAAAAAATTATAGGTTTAATTTATCAATAAGAATTCCGAAAGTACTGGGAATTCTTATTGCAGGAACTACTATTTCAGTAGCATCATTATTATTTCAAACAATAACAAATAATAGAATTATTACACCCAGTATTATAGGATTAGATTCTTTGTATAGTTTAGTACAAACAGTAGTAGTATTTATATTTGGCTCAACATCAGTTTTTATGGTCAATAAAACAATTAATTTTCTAGTATCAGCAGCATTGATGGTAGTTTTAGCGATGATTTTATTTAAGGTAGTTCTTAAGAAGGGAAGAAATAATATATTTTTCTTATTACTAGTAGGGACAGTTGTTGGAACACTATTTAGAAGTATGTCATCATTTATGCAAGTTCTTATAGATCCAAATGAATTTGATGCACTCCAAGCAAAGTTATTTGCTTCATTTAGTTTAGTTAATACAAAGATTTTATTAGTATCAGTAATAATACTTCTTATTATTGGATTCTTATTATACAAGGACTTTAATAACCTAGATGTTATGACTCTAGGAAGAGAAGAAGCTATTAACTTAGGAGTTAATTATGATAAATTTAGCAAAAAGATATTAGTTTTCGTTGCCATATTAGTTTCATTATCAACAGCTTTAGTGGGACCTATAACATTTTTAGGAATAATTGTAGTTAATTTAACTTATGAAATAACGAAAACTTATAAGCATTCAGTTCTACTTATTGTTGGAACTCTAATAAGTATAATAGCTTTAGTAGGAGGACAATTTTTAGTAGAAAGAGTATTTAATTTCTCTACTACTATAAGTATAATAATTAACTTTATTGGTGGAATTTACTTTATAAATCTATTATTAAGGGAGAGTAAGCTATGATTGAAATAAAAAATCTTAATAAAAGCTATGGAAGCAAAAAGGTTGTAGATAATGTTTCTTTTAATATTGAGGAAGGAAAAATTACTTCCTTTATAGGACCTAATGGAGCTGGAAAAAGTACAATATTATCTATAATGTCAAGGCTTTTAGATGCTGATTCAGGTGAAGTTTTTATAGACGGTAAAGAAATAAAGGCTTGGGATTCAAAAGAATTATCTAAGAAACTATCAATATTAAAACAAAGTAATAGTTTAAATATAAGATTAACAATAAGAGAACTTGTATCTTTCGGAAGATTTCCATATTGTGAAGGTAAGTTAAAAAAAGAAGATGAAAAGTTTGTAGACGATGCTTTAAGTTATATGAAGCTCGAAGATATTCAAGACAAATATCTTGATGAATTAAGTGGTGGACAAAAACAAAGAGCATATATAGCGATGATATTAGCACAAGATACAGATTATATTCTTTTGGACGAGCCTTTAAATAATTTAGATATGAAGCATTCAGCAGAAATGATGAGAATGCTAAGACAAATGGTTAATGATTTTGGAAAAACAATAATAATTGTAATTCATGATATTAACTTTGCATCATGTTATTCAGATACTATAGTGGCTTTGAAGGATGGTCAATTGATTAATCATACTACAACTGAACAAATGATAACAGAGAAAAATTTAAGTTGTCTTTATGATATGAATTTTAATATTAGAGAAGTTAATAATCAAAAAATATGTATCTATTTCTAAAACATTTAAATAGGGATATAAATTAAAAAATATATAAAATGGAGGAATTATTAATGAAAAAAAGATTTTTAGCAGTATTAAGTATGGTTATGTTATTACTAGTAGGAGTGGTGGGATGTAGTACAGGAAATGCTAAAACAGAAGAAACAGTTTCACAAGAAGAAAATAAAACAGTTGTTGTTACAGACCAAAATGGTGAAGTTGAAGTGCCAGTTAATCCTAAAAATGTTGTAGTATTAGATTATGGTTCATTAGATATAATGACAAAATTAGGTGTTGAACCAGTAGCATTACCAAAAGGTTCACTTCCAACATATTTAGAGAAATATAAAGATGAGAAATACGTTGATTTAGGTTCTTTAAAAGAATTTGATTTAGAAAAAATTAATGAAGTTGAACCAGACTTAATAATAATAGAAGGAAGACAATCTTCTTATATTGAAGATTTAAAGAAAATTGCTCCAGTTTTATTTTTAGGTACAGCTAATAGTGATATATTTGCTTCAGCAGAAAACAATGCTAAAGTATTAGGTCAAGTATTTGAAAAAGAAGATGGTGTAAATGCTGAATTGGAAAGTATTACTAAGAGATTAGAAGTTATTAATACAAAAGTGAAAGAGAATAATTCAACAGCTTTAATGACAATGTTTAATGAAGGCTCATTATCAGTTTATGGAACAGGTTCAAGATATGATATGGTTTATAGCAAATTAGGCTTTACAGTAGCTGACACAGCAATAGAATCTTCTACTCATGGTCAAAATATTTCATTTGAATACCTAAAAGAAAAGAATCCAGATTACTTACTTGTTTTAGATAGAGGAGCTATAACTGGAGTACAAGAATCAGTTAAGCAATCTATAGAGAATGAATTAGTAAAAACAACTAAAGCATATGAAAATGGTAATATAGTATATGTAGATCCACAAGCTTGGTATGTTGGGGGAAGTGGAATAATGGCAATAGATACTATACTTTCAAATATAGAAGAAGCATTAGATATAAAATAATTACTTACAATTAAAATAAAGGAAATTCAGTAATAACTGAATTTCCTTTTTTCTTTTTACTTAACTAAATTAAAATTTATAAGAAAAATTTAAAAAAATAAATTAATATCTCTTTACAACTAATAATTATTATTATATAATAATAATTGTCCGAAGGGAAAATATTATTTGAAATAAATTTTAATGTGGAAATCAAAATATAGGAGGGTTTAATTATGAAAAAATTTGTTTGTACAATATGTGGATATGTTTATGAAGGGGAAATGGCACCAGCTGAGTGTCCAGTTTGTAAAGCTGGAGCAGATAAGTTCATAGAACAAACAGGAGATTTAAAGTATGCAGATGAACATAGGATAGGAATTGCAAAAGGTGTAGATCCAAGAGTTGTTGAAGGATTACAATATAACTTTGTTGGAGAATGTACAGAAGTAGGAATGTATTTAGCAATGTCAAGACAAGCTGATAGAGAAGGATTCCCAGAAGTTGCAGAAGCTTATAAGAGAATAGCATTTGAAGAAGCAGAACATGCTGCAAGATTTGCAGAAATACTTGGAGAAGTAGTAGTAGCTGATACAAGAGCTAACTTACAAGCTAGAGTTGATGCAGAACATGGTGCATGTGAAGGAAAGATGGATTTAGCTAAGTTAGCTAAGGAATTAAACTTAGATGCAATTCATGATACTGTTCATGAAATGTGTAAGGATGAAGCTAGACATGGTAGAGCATTCAAAGGATTATTGGATAGATATTTTGGACAAAACTAGTTTTTAAATATTTGAAAGGGTTAGTATAATTTGTACTAACCCTTTTTTATTCATTAGAAAATTAAATTATTATTATTATTATTTAGATGAATTCAATATTTAATAATAAGCTTAATCACTTATTAACTCAGGAATAGAATCATTTTTTTTATCTATAACCATGTTATAGGATAATCCAATTAATATTAATATTCCTCCAATTATTTTTCCAATAGAAACTGTACTATAAGCATAGTAGTCTATAAAAATACCTATAGCAAGTTGCCCTATAAATACTAATAAAGAAAGAGAAAAGGAAGATACCTTAGGAGTAGTATAATTAGATAGTAAAACAACTAAAATGCTTATGGCTCCTCCTAAATATGAATATATAGGGATATCTGAGTAGTTAAGAGTACCTAAATTTACATATTCTTTGCTTAATATAAAGAAAATAAAAGCTGTTATTGATCCTGTTAAGTAATTAATAAAAGTACCTTGGAAAGTTCCTATTTCATCAGCGATTCTAGAATTAATAATCCTTGCAAGTACTACGGAAACACCTGCTAATATAGCTATCAAAATATAAATAAAAAACATAAGTCCTCCTTTTAATAAATAGCCATTACAGCTATCCCTAATACAATTAATAATAATCCAAATATTTTTTTCTTTTGAAAATAAACCTTTCTCATTTTCATTAATCCAAAGTTATCAATAATAATGGATGTAACAGTTTGTCCTAATAATCCTATAGAAATAGTTAAAGAAGCACCGAGAATACTAAAACTTAAATTATTAAATAGAACAGTAAATACACCTATAATTCCTGCGCTATATAAGATAAGCGGTATGTCTTTACTTAGTTTAATTTTATATTTTTTAAATAATAAGATTAAACTTATGATTAGAAAACCGATAATATGAATTATAAAAGTAGATGAATAATTACCTAAATGGGTTGATAGGATTCCATTTAAGCTAATCATTATGGTTATTAATATTCCAGTAAAAAGAGATAAAAAATTATACATCATATTCCTCCATAAGCTTTTTAGTATAATCTATCATAAAGGGATTAAATGTAATTATGACATATGTCATAATCAATGTAGAATATTTAAATTAAAATTTAACTAAAGGAGCTAATATGAATAAAGTAAAAGATTTAGTCTTAATAGAGAAGTATATAAAAATTCACAATATAAATAATTTATTTAGTTCAAATATTAAAGAACACTTAGAACTCCTTTTTTTCGATAGAAGAGAATTAATATTTAAGGAAGGGGAGGAGATTACGCATCTAATGTTTTTTGTAGAAGGAAAGGCAAAGGTATATATGACACTTAAAAATGGTAAGTTACTTTTGCTAGATTTCTATAAAGAGTTAGATACTTTAGGAGATTTAGAGCTAGTGACTAATGATATTTCTACTTGTAATGTAGAAGCTATAGAGCCTTGTGTATGTATAGGAATTCCAATAAAACTTATGCGGAATAATTATTCTAATGATATTAATTTACTAAATTTTTTATGTAATTCTTTAGGTGAAAAGCTTAAGAGGTCTTCTAAGAATTCAAGTATTAATTTACTATATCCATTAGAAAATAGATTAGCAAGTTATATTATTTCTATAGGAGTAAAAGAAGAAAGTAAATATTTTAAGTTCGATGAAACACTTACAATTATTTCTGAATTATTAGGAACAAGTTATAGGCATTTATTAAGAACTTTAAATAAGTTATGTGATAAAAAAATATTAAGTAGAAAAGATGATATTTATATCATACTGGATTACGAAGAGCTAAAAAATCTATCTGCAGATATATATAGATAAATTAATTTATATATATTTAACATAATTTATATAATTATAAAATTTAGATATGCTATAATATATGATATTAATTTTAATGAAAAGAGGTAAACATATGAAGATAAAGAAAATAACAGCAATTTTAGCAGCAATGGCTATAACTATAGGATTAGCTGGATGTACATCAACTGGGGCTAAATTACCAGAAGGAGATGTTAAGGTAGTAAATCAAGAAGTTCAAGGAGTTGTTGAATTATTATTACAAGCATCTGACTATGGAAATGATAAAAGTACTGTAACATCTATGGTATTACCACAAGACTCTCAATATAATATAAATTTATCTATGGAGAAGTATTCAAATGGTGAATTAGTTGAAACTAAAGAAATAGCTAATTACACTACAGATACTATTGCAAAGGATTCAATTATTCATATAGTATCAAATACAGCTAAATTGAATGATGGTGAAGCTGATAAATCAATATATTCTATTGCAGAAATAGATTCAGAAAATACAAAGGATAGCAGTAATCCAGAATATAAAGTAACCAAATATTATGATGAAGCTATAGATTTTGATTCAAAATCTGCAGTATCACAAGTAGGGAAATCGTTAGATGAGGAAGTTACAATAATTGGATTAGTAAAGTTTAAAGGGGAAGATACTGAAAAAACTGCTATTAATCTTGAGTCATATAAAGATGAAGTGGCTAAATATTCTGAAGTAACAATAATAAATGCAAAAGTAAGTAAGAAATAATTTTATTAGTTTTTATGCAAATCATTCCATAGCAAAAATTAAATTTGATATAGTGAATGTAAATCTGTATAATTGTTATGAATTATAATAAATGGAGTGAATGAGATGAGACTAAGAAAAAAGCCATGGGCTAGACCAGAATTAGAGGCATGTAATTTTTTTATAGTAAATCCAAGTGAATACAAAGGAAAGTGGAGAGAAAGCTTTAATAATGATAATCCTATATATCTAGAACTAGGATGTGGGAAGGGAACTTTCGTAGCTGTTCATGGATCAGAAAATCCAAATATAAATTATGTTGCTATAGATATTAAAGACGAAGTATTAGTACTTGCAAAAAGAAATATAGAAAAAGCATATGATGAAAAAGGATTAGAAGTTAATAATTTAAAATTAATGGCACAAGAAATATTTTTGATTAATGATGTTTTTAGTAAAGAAGACATAGTTGATAGAATATATATTAATTTCTGTAATCCGTGGCCAAAGGAAAGGCATAAAAAAAGAAGATTGACTTTTACAACTCAACTAGAAAAATATAAGGAATTTTTATCTAACGATGGAAGAATATACTTCAAGACTGATGATGATGAATTATTCGAGGAATCTTTAGAATATTTTAAAGAAACTGGTTTTGAAATAGAGTATATTACTTATGATTTACATAAAAGTGATTTTGTTGGAAATGTTAGAACAGAGCATGAAAATATGTTTAGTGAGCAAGGGATTAAAATCAAGTTTTTAATAGCAAAGAGATAACAAAAGGTGCTGCTTAATGCAGCACCTTATTTATTTTTAGTAATTTATAAAAAGATTATACTGTCAATAATTCTTCATAATTCCGAATAAAATGAGGAATTATCTCCTTTTTATAGTTTCAATTTGCATATGAATTCTACAGTATTTAAGAATATATCTAATTCTTTTATAGAGTTATATACTCCAAAGCTTGCTCTTACCATACCAGGCATGTTACAGCTATTATCTACTAAAAAGCGTTGATATTCTTTATCATCAGTTTTTAATAATCTTTTTACATAAGGATGTGCGCAAAATGCCCCTTGTCTTACAGCTATAGCTCTTAAACTAGCTAATAATCTGGCAGTCTCTGCATGATAAAGATTTTTGATATTAAATACTACTATACCTAACCTATCTTCTATATTAAAATTATCACCATAAGTTATAACTTCTTTTATAGAATTAAGACCTTTTATAGCATAGTTTAATAGTATCTTTTCATTTTTTTCAATAACATCATATCCTATACTTTCTAATTCTTTCATAGCCTGCACTAATGCAATAGCACCGAAAAAGTTAGGGCTTCCTGCTTCGTCTTTTTCAGGTGGTGGGAGTAATACTTCAGAATCATCTAAAACAGCTTCAACAGTACCTCCACCTTTAAGATCAGAATTTAGTCTTTCAAATTCTTCTTTTAGTCCAATAATTGCTCCACTACCAAAGGGAGCATACATTTTGTGAGCTGAAAATACCAAGTAATCGATCAAGCGTTCATTAAAGTCTAGTTTCTTATGAGCTACAATTTGAGCACCATCAATTATCAATTTAGCATTATATCTATGAACTAATTTAGAGATATAAGATAGATTATTTATATAACCTGTAACATTGGATGCTGCAGTGATAGTAACATATTTAACTAAACCTTTATTTTTCTCTAGTAAGTATTCTAACTCATCTAGCTTTACTCTACCATTTTCATCTACTTCAATATATTTTAAGTTACATTTTCCCCTCCAAGGCAAATCATTAGAATGATGTTCCATTCTAGTAGTAATAACAATATCACTTTTATCCTCAATTAACATATTAGAGAGTCTATTTATACCCTCAGTAGTGTTATTTACAAAAATTACAGTATATTTTTCTTTAGATGCATTAAAAAAATCTAAGATATAATCTCTTGATTCAGAATATATTTTAGTTGAATACTCTGATTTTTGACCAAGCCCTCTACCTATTGCTCCATATAATTCACAAGCTTTTATTATTCTATCAAGAACACTTTTGAATACAGGAGTTGTAGCTGCATTATCAAAATTTATTGGTATTATTTTATTGTTATCAATAATTGGTACTTTCTTATCAAGCCCTATAAATAAATCTCTAAAAGAATTATTTGTTAAATATGTCATAGCAAAACCTCCCTTTATATAATATTCAGTTAAGTATATTTAGGTGACGTAAAGTAAGGGAACTTTGTTCTAATGGAAATAAATAGAACATATATAAAGATATAGCGTATACTTATAATGAAATATTTTTTGGAGGAAATATATGTATTATAACAATATGAATAGGAAACAAGATGATGATATAAAGTTCATACCATTATATATTAGTGAACCATTTACCCAAAAAGATTCTAGTTGGTTTCCTATTATAGATATGACATTACCGGAGTTTAGTGAGGTTCCAAATGGTTTCGCATTTAATTTTGCTTCAACTATTAATACTCCTAATATAGAAGTAAATTCTTTAAAAACCTTAGATTATGTTCAAAATGATAGTATGAATCCACTAAATGGTATTAGCCTAAAGGATGGCATAAATATGCAAAATGGAATGAATATGCAGAATGGAATGAATCCACAGAACGGAATGAATCCACAGAACGGAATTTATCCTCAAGATTGGATTAATCAGCAAAATGAAATGAATCCGCAGAATGAAATGAATCCGCAGAATGGGATGAATCAACAGAATGGGATGAACCAACAGAATGGGATGAACCAACAGAATGGAATGAATATGCAAGGTGGTATGAATCAGCAAAATGGAACGGATCAGCAAAATGGAATGGATCAAGAAAATGTAAATTACCCAAAAAATGTAACGAAGCCAGATGATGGAATGAATCCACCGTATGGAATAGATCCTCAAAATGTAATTTATCCACCAAAAAATGGTAATGACAAATTTAGAATGAATAGGCAAGATGAAATTAATCTAAAACCTCAAAATTGGATAAATCCACAAAATGGAATGAATCCACAGAATGGAATGAATCCGCAAAATGGAATGAATCCACAAAATGGAATGAATATGCAAGGTGGTATTAATTCACAGAATAATATTAGTCAACAACAACAACAACAACAATTTGAACAAAATTTTGATTTAGAATTTCCATCAGAGACAATAACCGAAGACTTAGTAGACTATAATAAGGAAGAGAAATGTAAGAAGAACACTAGTAATACATCAAATACAAGTAATACAAACTTGAATACAGGAACTAAAAAAAGTAGTAATAAAGTGAATAATACTAAGGCTCAATCTAGAAATATCGATATGGATTATATTGAAGAACCAATTCATATGGAGATTCTTAGAAATTCAAATTTTGAAAATTACTTAGATAATTTTTATAGAGATGAGCATGAAGATAGGGTAATAGAAATAGATAAAATTTTTAATTCGGTAAGAAATGATGATTCCATAATAGATACTTTTAAATCATATGATATACCACAACCTATTTACGAATTGATTATTAAAAAAATAATTAATATAAGTCTAGATAATTATGAAAATAATCGAGGTGATTAATCTTGCTATTTCGCCAAAATTTACCCAATTTACAAAGTAAAATTAGATTTTTGCATGCAGTTCCAGGGGTTCCTACAGTAGATGTATATTTAAATGGAAATCAAATGGGAAAAGATTTAGCTTTTTCTGATTTAACGTGTTATGAAAATATAGCACCAGGTAGTTATGAAGTCCAACTATTTAAGACAGGTACTTATGATCAGCCATTAATAACTAGTAATATAGATATTCGTCCTAATACTAGTTTAACTGTAAATATAGTAACTTCAGGTGGAGGATTTGGTATATTAACTTTAAATGATGCATCTGGCAAAGATCAGTTGGTAAACTCTTATCTAAGATTTATTAATTTATCTCCTAATACACCATTAATATCATTATCATTACCAAATAATATGACTCTTTTCGAAAATGTTGAATATTTAGAGACTACAGGTTATTATAACCTATCACCTGCAATTTATGATTTCAGGGTTGGATTTTCAGCATTCGCAGGATTATATAAATATATTAATGATAAAACACTTAAAAACGGAAAGTTTTATACCATATATATAATAGGTTTATTGAATAAGAAACCACAAATTGGTTACTTGATTGTAGAAGATGGTGAATAATAAATAAAGTTTACAGTTATGATGACTTTAAATTGGTGGTTATAACTGTAAACTTTTTTATTATATTACTCATTGATTAATGCATCATTCAGAATCAACTATCTCATTTGTATCAGTCTCTTTTATTTTAAATATTTTTGTTCCAACTGGACACTCGTTTGCTTCTCCTTCATTTTTCGGATATGGTAATACTTGTTTAGATACGGAACCAATTTGTTTGCCTAAATCTTCCTTAGAAAGTACATCAGCCGTTAAATAATAATTGGTATTATTAAAAATCAACATATAAGCATATGAACTATTAGGCTTATTAGATGACTTTTCCTCAGAACAGCTACCTAAAGTAAATATAATAAATATGAGAATTAGTAAGGTTGCTAATTTTTTCAATTATTAAATCATCTCCCTATCTATTGAATATATTGTGCGAATATAATGCATATTAATTATATACGAATTAAAATAGTCCTAAAATAATATTTACTATTAATTTTAGATAAATAAATATCATATTACAGGTGACTTGAAGCGAATGCGACGTAAAAGTAAAAAGAATATATCTAAGTAATTGTTAAATATATAGAATACTCTCCATAATTCCGAATAAAATGAGGAATTATTACCTTTAGCTTCAGATGAATAAATATCGTGCTGCAGGTGACTTGGAGCGAATGCGACGGAACAGCAGTACGATATTTATTCATCCCTTAATGGCCATATATATGACTAAGTATAATTGTAAGAATTCCTAAAAATATTGAGAAGAGGTAGGTCTTATGATATTTATACTCTCTTGCAGTGGGAATAAGCTCAGCAAAAGAAATATAAAGCATTATGCCTGCCACTAAAGCAAATGTTATAGACAAAATTATCTCATTTATATATGGTCTTAAGAATAGGAAAGCAATAAAAGCCCCAAAAGGTTCTGCAAGGCCGGAATAAAGAGTATATTTAAATGCTTTAGCCTTACTTTTGGTAGAATAATAAATAGGCATAGCTATAGAAATGCCTTCGGGAATATTATGAAGAGATATAGCTAGAGCAATAGAAATTCCTAACGAGGTATTTTCATATCCTGAAACAAAGGTTGCAATTCCCTCAGGGAAGTTATGTATCATTAAAGCAATCATTGATACAAATCCAACTCTATAAAGTTTTTCGGGATGTGATTCATTAAGACTCCTAGGTGCCTCTGGAATAAGTTTATCAATAAGTAGAGCAATTAGCGCACCTGAAATTAGAAAAAATATAGCAAGGAAAACACCTTTTGAGCTACCATTATACTTGGTTAATGTTTCTTCTGCTGAAGCAAATAAATCAGTAAATGACACAGTAATCATAACTCCAGCAGAATAAGATAAAGCAAAAGTTATTAGTTTCTTATTTTGCATTTTAGAAAAAAACAATATAAATGCACCTAGTACAGTTGAAAGTCCTGCAATTAGTGAGAGTATTAAGGGTATTAAAGATTCATTATGTATCATAAATTATTCTCCTATAAAGTACTAAACATATACTAAATATATTTAATAAAAAAAATACTATGCAAAATTAATGAAATTTTATAATATATAATAAATAAAATTATGTGATTTGGAGAAAAATATGTTACGTTACGCTATAGAAGAAAAGATTTTAATGATTCCATTAGTAATAAAATCTTTTTTTATTAATATATTAAGTAAAAAGAATGATTATAAAACATATAAATATGGGGATAATATTAAGCAATATTATCGAGTTTTCCAGGGAGAAGAAAGTAAACCTACAATTGTATTTATTCATGGAGGAGGCTGGTGGCACGGTAGTCCTAAGACATCTAGCTCCATTGGAAAGTTTTTCAATGATCTAGGATATACAGTAGTTATTCCTGCATATAGGTTAGTTCCATTATATAAATATCCAACTCAAATAAATGATGTATTTGAAGCTGTTAAGGATTATTTATCTAAAGTAGAAAATGTTAATAATATTATTGTTATGGGTTTTTCTGCAGGTGCAGAATTGTCAACAAATTTAGTATTTAATTTAGATAAGCAAAAGGAATATAATATAGATAAAGATAGATTTAAAGGATTAATTAGTATATCAGGGGTACTTGATTTTGATAAATGTACTTCAAATTACTCAAAGATATTAATTGATAATTATATAGGTTATCAAAATGATAGAAATAGTATTAATCCTATTAATTTAATTAATAAGGATACTAATATAGATGTGCTTTGCATTCATGGAAATAAGGATCCATTAATAAACATTGAAAATTCTATTAGTTTTGTTGATAAAATAAATAGCTTTAATGGAAATGCTAGACTAGCTGTAATAAAGGGTAAGCATCATTCAGATATAGTATCTCTATTCTTAAATAAAGGAGAGAAAGGATCTAAGGAAATATTAGATTTTATTGAGGGTTATGGAGAGAATAAAAAATAGAAATTATTTATTAGACAATTTAAAGGTTTTATTAATATTCTTTGTAGTTTTTGGCCATGTCATTGAATACTATATTAAAGATAGTAGAATCTTAACAATAACATATATATTTATCTACATATTTCATATGCCACTTTTTATTTTTATTTCAGGATATTTCTCTAAGAATTTTTATAGGATGAAAAGAAAGGCAGTAAAAAATTTATTAGTACCTTATATAATATTTAATATGATTTGGTACACGTCAGTTTATATCGCAACTAAAAGATTTATGTTTTCTGTTATTTCACCAGGATGGACGTTATGGTATTTATTAAGTTTATTTTTTTGGAGGATTTCATTAAAATACTTAGTTAGATTTAAGAATATACTTATAGGGAGTTTTTTAATTGGAGCAGTGATAGGAGTAATACCAAGTGTAGGAAGCATGTTATCTATATCTAGGACTATAGTATTCTTACCTTTCTTTCTCTTAGGATATTATACAAAAGAAGAGCATTTAAATAAAATAGGGAACTTTAATAAATTATTAGCTATACAAGGTATTACAATTGTTCTTATATTTACTATATACATAGTTAATGTAGATTTATTTGATTACAAGTTTCTATATTACTCATATTCTTTTGAGGAACTTGGAATGTCATTAGGAATTGGAATAATTCTTAGACTTGTTTTATATGTAGCAGCAATACTATTTAGTATTTGTGTTATAGCATTGGTCCCAAAGAAGAGGAAGCCATTTACTAATTTAGGAAAGGCTACTATGAATATATATGTGTTCCATATATATTTAGTAATTTTAGTTTATCTCCTTATACCAAAGTGGAATATTGGAATAGTTCATAATATATTAATACTACTATCTCCGTTCCTTATTATTTACATTTTATCTAGAAAAAGTACTAATAAGGTTTATGAAGGAATTTTTTATCCAGTGAATAAAAGTATTGATACTGGAAAAAAATCTTATAAAAAATTTAAAGAAAAATAAAAAATTATATAAAAATTAAATTTCTATTATTTAAGAGGCTGGCTAAAACAGCTTCTTTTATATTTTTTACACACTAAATAATATATATTAATTCAAATAAAAAGTGTAAATTCCATAAAAAAATATATTTACAAGTGGATATATAATAACTATACTAGTGTATATACACTAGTATAGGGGGATTAAATATGGAAAGTAGTAATAGAATCAGAAAAATGGTATTTGCAGCAGTGCTTACAGCGATTGCAATTATTATACCAACACAATTTGGATTTTTAAAAATAGTGCTAGGACCTTTTACAGCAACTATAGCATCACACGTACCTATGTTTTTAGCAATGTTAATATCACCATCAGTTGCAATATTTGTAGGGCTAGGGTCAGCGCTAGGATTCTTTATAACAGCCCCAGCAGTAGTTGCTGCGAGAGCTGCAATGCACATAGTAGTAGGTTATGTTGGAGCGCTAATAATTAATAAAAATAAGAATTTTAAAAAGGCGATTATATTAACAGCACCAATACATGGAATTCTAGAAGGATTAGCAGTTATTCCTTTTGGTGTATCAGCATATGAATTTATAGTAGTTGTAGTTATAGGTACTATTCTTCATCATCTTGTTGATGGTGTATTATCTTATTCACTAGCTACTGCTTTAGCAAAAGCAAGAAGAAAAGATCTTTATGAAGTATTTACAAGCGAAATAGTTTAAGAAAAAATTTAATAATAAATGTTTAAAATATATATAAATTAAAGCGTAAAATCTATAATATAATATATAAATTGTAAACACATTTAAAATAATAAGCATAAAGGGAATAGACTTTCCTTTATGCTTATTATTTTTATCTATTACATTGCTTTTGAATATTTCATTATTACTATGCCATCTTCAATATAATAGGAATTAAGATTTAGGTCTATTTTAGGATTATTATCTAGGAACAACCTTCTTCCTTTGCCTAAAATAGTAGGTATTATTCCTATAATATATTCATCAATTATATTGTCCTTAATAAAGTTATCAATAAGGATTCCACCACCGAATAAATATATATTCTTACCTTCATTTTTTAAATCCATTATAGTCTTACATATATCTCCACTTATAAAATGGTAGTTATCATAGTCATTAATTTTTTCAGAAGTTGCAATATATACTTCTTTTTCTTTATAGTCTTCATGAAATCCTTGAATGCAACAATTTTTACCCATAACTACAATATCAATGTCTTCTAAAAATTTTTCAAAATTAAATTTAACTTCTGTATTAAGAGAAGAGTTGCCATCTCCAACCATCCATTCAAAGTCACCATCTTCTTCAGCTATATAACCATCTAAGCTCATTGCCAAGTTTAATATTATTTTTCCAGTCATATTATTTTACTCCTTAAATTTTTATCTCCATAGTATTTGTAAAAAAATTATATCATTAAATCTCTTTTTGTAGTTATTTATTTATATAAAGTAGACAATATGAATATTAGAAGTTTATAATTTATTTAATAAATAAATTATAATGGGGGCTTAAAATGATTAGAGAAATGGAATATAAAGATATTGATAGTGTTCTAGATATATTATCTGAAGCTATTAAAGAAGGTAGATCAACATTTAAGAGAAGGACACCTACAGTAGATGAATGGGATAAAGGACATCTTCAGGAATGTAGATTTGTTAAAGTAATAAATGATGAGGTAGCCGGATGGGTTGCGTTATCTAAGGGAAAGTTAACATCACCTGCTTATGATGGGGTATGTGAAGTAAGTATTTATATATCTTCTAAATTCAGGGGGCAGGGTATAGGAGATGAACTACTTAAGAGAGTTATAAAGGATAGTGAAAGATTTGGATATTGGATGTTAGAAAGTATAGTATTTTCTTATAATGTTGCAAGTATTAATTTACATATAAAAAATGGTTTTGAAATAGTTGGAACTAGAAAATCAATAGCGAAGGATATATTCAATAATTGGCAAGATGTTACGCTTTTAGATAGAAGAAGTGATTATTATTAAATGAGGTAGGCAACTTGCTTGCCCTTTTTACGTCGTATAAATTCACGGGATAAGATAGAAAAATATAAAAATTATAGTATTATAGTTATTTAAAAAATAAAGTGATATAATTCTTAAATAATGTAAATAATTACTATATAAAAAGGTTTGGAGGAAGAAATATGGACAATACATCGTTAATACTTGAAGGTGGAGGAATGAGAGGAGTTTACTCTGCTGGAGTTCTAGATCTGTTATTGGATAAAGGCATAAATATCAAGTATTGTATAGGAGTATCAGCAGGAGCATGTAACTGTGTTTCTTATATTTCAAAACAAAAGAAGAGAAATTATAGGGTTAACATAAATTATATTAATGATAAAAGGTACTTAAGTGTGAGAAATCTAATCAAGACTGGATCTGCTTTCGGAATGGATATGCTATTTAATTTAATACCAAATGAGCTAGAACCATTTGATCATGAAACTTTTATAAAATCAGGAACAAAGTTTTTTGTTGGAGCAACTAATTGCGAAACAGGGCTTCCAGAGTTCTATCAAATAAATGACTTTAATAAAGATGGATATGAGTCTTTAAAGGCTTCTATATCCCTTCCTTTTGTCGCAAAAGTAATTGAATATGATAACAAAAAGTTAATGGATGGGGGTATAGCAGCACCTATACCTATTCAAAAGGCGATAGATGATGGTATTGAAAAGCATGTAGTTATTTTAACACAACATAAAGGTTATAAAAAAAGCAAAACAAAGATTATGCCAGTAATAAAAAGAAAATATAAAAATCATACTGGACTTATAAGCGCTATGGAAAATAGATATAAGATTTATAATGATACCTTAGATCTATTAGACAGATTAGAAGAAGATGGAAAATGCTTTATCATTAGGCCAAGTAGACCTTTAGAAGTAAGTAGATTTGAAAAAGATAAAAATAAGTTAGAAGATATATATAATAGAGGATATGAAGATGCAAAAGCTCTTTCAGATGAGCTTATTAAGTTTTTAAATTAAAACTCGTGGAGGTAAGTTTATGAGAATATTTCATATGGGTGATTGGCACATAGGAAAACTTGTTAATGGATTTTATATGACTGAAGATCAGGAGTATGTAATTGAGCAATTATATAGAGCTATTGAAGAAAAGAAGCCGGATGTAATAATAATTGCTGGCGATTTATATGATAGGTCAGTTCCGCCAGTTCATGCAGTTGAATTATTAAATAAATCATTAATAAAGATAGTAAAGGAATTAAATACTAAAGTGATAGCTTTAGCAGGAAATCACGATAGTAATGAAAGAATAGAATTTGCTAGTTCACTTTTATCAGAAAGTGGACTATATATATTTGGCAATTTAAAAAGAAAAATAGATAAAATCACTTTAGAAGATGAGTATGGAAAAGTTAATTTCTATCCAATACCTTATGCCGATGTTCCATGTGTTAGAGACTTGTTTGAGGACGAAAATATAAAAAGTTATGATTTAGCTATGGAGAGGATAATATCAGAAATATCTAATGATTTTAATGAGGCAGAAAGAAATGTAGCTATTGCCCATGGATATGTTACAGGTATTAAAGGTGATGGGGTTGAAGAGTTAGTAGAAAGTGATTCAGAAAAGCCACTATCAATAGGAGGTACTGAATATATTAATTCTAAGCATTTTGAAAGATTTAATTATACAGCTCTTGGACATTTACATGGTCCTCAAAAGGTGGGTAGCGATAGGATAAGATATTCAGGATCTCTTATGAAGTATTCTTTTTCAGAAGTAAAACAACGTAAGGGAATAACAATAGTTGATTTAGATAAAAATGGAGATGTTAATATTGAAATTTATGAATTGAAGCCTAAGAGAGACTTTAGAATAGAAGAAGGAACTTTAGAAGAAGTTTTAAATAGATATGATAAGAATAATGAAAATAATGAAGATTATATAAAGGTAGTTCTAAAGGATAAAGGTGAATTATTGGATCCTATGGCTAAGCTTAGAGCAGTTTATCCAAATGTTATGGAACTTACTAGAGAAGTGAAGGTATTAAGAGAAGGCAATAGAAGAGTTGCTAGTGATATAAAACAAAAATCTAATATTTCATTATTTGAAAGCTTTTATAAAGATATAATGGATGAAGTTTGTACAGATGTTGATATAGATATTATGAAGAGAGTTATGGAATCTGCAGAAAGGGGAGAAGAATAATGATAATCAAGAAGATGATTATTTCAGCTTTTGGACCTTATGCTGAAAGGCAAGAACTAGATTTTGAAACTAACCTTGATGGTAAAAATATGTTTGTTATAACTGGTAATACAGGAGCGGGTAAAACGACTATATTTGATGCTATAAATTTTGCATTGTACGGGGAGGCTAGTGGGAGTGAGAGAGAAGGAAAGTCATTAAGAAGTGATTTTGCAGATCCAACTACACCTACAGAAGTTGAGCTTTGGTTCTCTTTAAGGGGAAAAGATTACTATATAAAAAGATCACCACAATATTTTAGAGCAAAGCAAAGAGGAGAAGGATTTACTGAAAGTAAGCCTTATGCAGAAATTAAATTAAAAGATAAAACTATATCTGGACCTAAGGAGGTCACTAGACAAGTTGAAGAAATATTAGGAATAACTTGTGATCAATTTAAACAACTAGTAATGATTCCACAAGGAGAATTTAAAAAATTATTAAATTCTGATAGTGATAAGAAAGAAGAAATATTTAGAAAGATATTTGGAACTAAGATTTTTTCAGATATTCAACAAAATGTGAAAAATGAAGCAAATAACCTTAAAAAGTCTATAGAAATAGTTCAAAGAGATAGAGAAAATAGGATACGTTCTTTTTCATGTAGAAATGAAGAAGATGAATTAATTAAATTAATAAATAATAAAGATTTAAATATTAACTTAATTTTAGATATGTTTAATCTTTCTATTAATAAAGATAAAGAAGAAGAAGAAAAGTTAAAGGAAAAAATAAATAGAATTAATGATGAAATTAATAATATTTCTAAAAATCTAGCTTTAGCGAAAGAAACAAACAAAAAACTAGAAGACTTGGAAAAGTATAAAGCTGAACTTGATAACTTAAATTTATTAAAAGATGAGTATAAATTAAAAGAAGAAAAATTAAGACTAGCTAAAAAGGCACAAACAGCTTTATCCTTTGAAGAAAAATATGAAGAAAAGAGAAAATCTCTTAATAAGGTAAAAGAATCTTTAAGCTTAAGTGAAGCTAATTTATTAAAGTATAAAGAAGAGTTAGAAAAGGCAGATTTAAAGTTTAAAGAAGAAATTAATAAAGAGCCTCTTAAAAATCAATTAAATAAGAAGCTAGATGAAATAGAAAAGTTAAAAGAAAAATCTTTAAATTATTCAACTAATAAAGAAAAGTTAGAGCTTCTAAAATCTCAATCTAAAAATGTTAGTGAGAGAATTGTAATTATTAATAAAAGTATAGAAAAAAACTCTAATGAAATTAAGATTCTATCTGATGAATTAGAAAAGATAAATAAACTAAAAGAAGAAGTTAATAAGTTAAAAATAGATGAGATTAATTATACTAGCAAGGAAGAAAAATTAAACAACCTTCTTACATCTTTAAATAAATGTATAAAAGAATCTTTAAGACATGAAAAGGGAAGTAATTTTTATGAGAAAGCTAATAAGGATTACTTAGATAAGAAAGAAGTATATGAAAGATTAGAAGATATTTTTAGAAGAAATGTCGCAGGAATATTAGCGAAAGAATTAAAAGAAGGAGAAACCTGTCCTGTTTGTGGTTCAACCCATCATCCATCATTAGCAGTTCTTGAAAATGAGAGTATAAATGAAGAGGGTGTAAAAGAAGCGAAATTAAAAGCAGAAGAAGCTTATACAACTAGAGAAAAATATTATAGAGAACTTACTAAAATTAAAGCTGAAATAGATTCTCTTAAAAATGATTATATTAAACCTTTATTTGTAGAAATATTTAATGAAGATACTAGTGAGGATTTAAATATTTGTATAGATAAAGTTAATAGTATTATAAGAAGTAATAATGAAGAGTTAAATAAGGTGAGAACTAAGAAAACTGAGATTGAAAAGGCAGTTTCCAAAGAATCAGAAAAGAATAAGCATAAGAAGGAAATTGAAAGTAATAATGAAATATTAAGAACTGAATTAGAAGCCAAGAATAATGAACTTGTTAATAAACAGGGAGAAGTTAAAACTCAAGAGGCTAACTTAGAAAATATAATAAAGGAATTTAATGGAGAAATTAAAACTATAGATGTTTTAGAAAAAGAAGAAATTCATATTATCAAAACATTAGAGAAGTTAAAGGAAGATTATAATAATGCTGAAAAGTACTTTAATGATACGAAAACTAACTTCGATAAAGAAAATGGGAATAAGATCTCCTTAGAATCTCAATTAAAGACTTCAGAAGAAGAGTTAAATGTTGCTTTAGAGACCTTTAAAAATAAGGTTATTGAATTAGGGTTTGATGGATATAAAGATTACTCTGAAAATAAAATTACAGTAGAAGCACTAGACTCACTAGAAAATAGTATAAATCAATATAATATTAAACTATATAATGCTGAAAAAGTTTATAATATTTCAGTTGAAGGATGCAAGGACTTAAAATTTGCAGATATTAATGCTATTGAAGAAGTTTTAAGATTAAAAAATGAAGAGAAGAGTAAAGAAGAAAAGTTAGAAAAAGATATTTATTTAAGAATAAATCAAAATATTAATATTCTTGAGGATTGTAAGAGGTTTAATAAAGCAATAGAAGCTGATGAAGAGAAATATAAAAATGTTGGGAAATTAGCTAAGATAATAAATGGGGATAACCCAAGGAAGATAAGCTTTGAAAGATATGTTCTAGCAGCATATTTTGAAGATATTATTTCTGCTGCTAATATAAGATTTTCACAGATGACCTGCAATAGATTTTTACTATTAAGAAAAGAAGAACTTGGTGATAAGAGAAAAGGACAAGGCTTAGATCTTGAAGTTTTTGATAACTACACAGGAAAATCAAGAGATGTAAAAACTTTATCAGGGGGAGAATCCTTTAAGGCATCTCTTTCTATGGCCTTAGGCTTAGCAGATGTGGTTCAAAGTCATTCAGGTGGAATACAACTAGATACTATGTTTATAGATGAAGGGTTTGGAACATTAGATCCAGAATCTCTAGATGCTGCAATTGAATGCTTAGTAGATCTTCAGGATGATGGAAGAGTAGTTGGAGTTATATCTCACGTTCAAGAATTAAAAGATAGAATAGAAGTGAAATTAGAAGTATCTTCAACTAACCAAGGAAGCAAGGCAGAATTTAGAATCTAACGATAGTGAATAAGTAAAAAGTAAGAGTGAATAAGTAATTAGGAGAGTAGATAGGTTTTTAAAAAATATAAATTTATCTACTCTCTTTTGATTTATAGTTATTTTTAATATCTTAAAAGTAAAGAACAGGTTGACCAAAATGTTCCAATAGACCATAGAATTACATTATCGCCTCTTTTTAATTTTCCGCTTTCAATGGATTCATATAAAGCTAGGAAAGGAGAGGTACAACCTGTGTAACCATATTTATCTCCTATGTAAGGAACTTTATCAGGAGTTACGCTAAATTCCTCTAAGAATCCATCTCTCATTCCTAAAGCAAATTGAGATATGCAGTATAAATCTATGTTATCTAGCGATAAATGATAATCATCTAATAATTTATTAATGCTTAATTTTGCTTCTTTAACAGAAAAGCTACCGTCAAATGGTGTCCAATTAATCATTTTTTCATGAGGGTTTATATCTTCATATATATTAGTCATACCACAAGAAGGATATTTTACCATATCCCAATTATCACTATTAGTTAAAGAATGAGAGCCAAGGAAGTCTGAATCCTTATCGGTTTTTTCTAATATTACAGCACAAGCACAATCCCCAAATATAGGATATGTTAATTCATCATTAGTACTACAATGGCGTGACCAACAGTCTGATCCAACAATTAATGCTTTTTTAAAATTATTATTAGTTTTTAAAATTCTAACAGCGTTATCAACTGCAACTATCATTCCTGCACAATTTACATTTGTATCTAAAACCATACAATCTTTTTTCCCTTTTATTGCATTATGAATCATAATAGCTTGTGGAGGCATTGTGTATTGTGGAATAATTGAAGAGAATATAATTAAATCTATATCCTCTCCTTTTAAGTAAGCTTTATTTAAAGCATTTTCACATGCTTTTATAGCCATTGTTATGTTATTTTCATCTTTATTGTTTATAACGTATCTAGTTTTCCTTCCATAAGCCTCTAATAATCTTCTAATATCCTTATCTTGTTTAAAAAAGTGTTCAATATAAAAATCATTAGAAACTTTGTTTTCAGGATGATAAATACCTACTGAATTAATTCTTATGTTGTCCATTTCTTCTCCTTTTCTAATCTATAATATTTTTAATAACTCTTATAATATATCGAATAAGAAGTTTTAAACTAAATATTACCAAAAATAAAATGTGTAAAGCAAAACAACTTTTTATTTGAATTTCACTTTTTTTATTATAAAATTAATATACATAGTAAATATTTATAATATTGAAAATTTTATGACTAATTTAATCTGAAAAAGTATATATAATGGGGAGATGTTTATGGAAAATGGGAAAGGTAATAGATATGGATTATTTGCATCTATACTTATAGCTTTAGGACCTATAATATGGTTATTTATTAATATATCTAATAAGGATTATGAGAAGATAACATTAAATGTAGTTGCTATTATACTTACATTTACTTTATTTCTATTTAACCTTAGAGCTTTTTTAAAAACATATGAGAAGAAAAATAATATTGCCTTAGAAATTATAAAAAATATAGTTTCATTTATATTTTTTATTTTGCTAATAGCAACAATGATAATTCTATTTATAGCATTTTATTTAGTAATATCAATAATACAGAAAGAATTGTTTGTAAAAGGAGATTATATGTTTTATCTTGTAAAATCTCCATACTCATATTTATTATATTTAATATTTTTTATTATAGCTAATTCAATAGCAGAGAAAATATCTTCTGCAAAAAAAGGATTACCTTTTTTCAATAAATTTGATAAATTTATTGCATTATCATTAATTCCAATTATATATATACTACTTACTAGTATAGTGGTAGTAACAGAAGAGGGGATTTATGATTATAGTTTCTACAATTTAAAGGGTAAAAAATATAGCTTTAGTGATGTAGAGTATGTAGATACTGGATTTAATGATGGATGGACAAATAGGGGAGAATTTTTTTATAATATTCAGTTTGAAGATGGTAAAAAATTAAAACTAGCTTATCCATCTTCATCTCAATTATCAGTTAAATATGAGCATGATACGTGGCAAGAATATGTTGATATAGATAAATATATTATGGATGCTGGAGCAAAAAAAGAGTCCAGTGAAAATGGAGTTGAATATGTAACTATGGATAAGGTTTATGTGGATAAGTTATTAAAGGTTGTTAGGAATAAGTAGGGATTAGGTAATAGTAAATAAGTAAGAAGTAATGGTGAATAACTAAAAAATAAGAGTTAGGGACTATGGGAAAGGACCATATCAGAAATTTTTGTTAGCAATAGGGGTAGGTTTATTGACAATATTAGTAGGAGGTATTACTCATGTTAAAAATTAGATATGTAAAAATAGAAGATAAAGAATTTTGGTATAGTCTTGATAAACACCTACCAAAGATTGAGTTTGATAATAAAATTCGCAACAAGCAGGGCTATGTTTTGTTAAATGACGATAAAGCAATTGGTTTATTAAGATATAATCTATTTTGGGATAATACACCATTTTGTACAATGCTTTTTGTTGATGTGAAGTATCAAGGCAATGGTTACGGAAGAAAATTGATGGAATATTGGGAATCGGACATGAAGGATCAAGGATATGGAATGCTTTTGACTTCCACACAGGTAAATGAAACTTCACAAAATTTTTATAGAAAATTAGGTTATAAGGACTGTGGTTGCCTTATAATTGATATTCCAAAATATGAACAACCGATGGAAATGTTTATGATAAAAGGAATATAAATTTTAAGTTGTCTGTGAATTAAAATGCCAACAAACTCAGTTTGTTATAACAATGATACCAATAAAATATCCAAAGTTTTTGGGAGCATATGCAGGCTTTAATAGTGATGGACTAAATGTGCTTAAATATTTAGTTAATAAATCATTAGTTAGATAAATGGAAATTTGGATGGTATAGGTTATTCATATAGTGGATGTGAGGTATAATAATAACATAAATAATTTATTAGATTGGGGGTAGCTCTTTTGGAGTGGATTGGATGGATTAGTTTAATTATTATACTTTGTTATTCTTCTTATCCAGATAAGGTAAAGAAGCTAGAGAAGAAAGTAAAATTATTAGAAAGAAATGAAAAGGGGGATTTTGAAATGTCAAAGATAATATCATCTCTTGTGGGAGAAAAGTGTAAGATTAAATGTAATGAAACACTTTCTTTTAATGGTTCATTAGATGTTGTAGCAAATGTTCTAGATGTAGATGATGAGTGGATTAAAATTTCTTATGTAGACAAAAAGGGTATTAGTAAAGTAAAGATAGTAAGAATAGAAGTTATTGATAATATAGAATTAATTTCAGAATAAATTTTTTAATTTAAATATTAAGGTCTTTTAAGTTGTGTATATTCATTGCTTAAGAGATCTTTTAATTTGAAAAAAATTAAAAGAAAAACTAATTTTTTATTTTTATAAATCATGTAACTAATGTTACCGAATTAATTTATTAATATCAATATAATGTACCTATGAAATAAATTAATAATAAAACCAAGGGGGATTTAATTCAATGGAAAACAAGATGTTTTGCTTTCAATGTCAAGAAACAGCAGGGTGTACTGGATGTACAAAGTTTGGAGTTTGTGGTAAATCACCAGATTTAGCAAGAATGCAAGATCTTTTAGTATATACAACAAAAGGACTATCAGAAATTACAACAAGACTTAGAAAAGAAGGAAAAGAAATATCAAAGGATATTAATCACTTTATTACAATAAATTTATTTACAACTATAACTAATGCTAACTTTGATGATGAAATATTCTATGAAAGAGTTAAAAGAGTTTTAGAAATAAAGGAAGAGTTATTAAATAGGTTATCAAACAAAGATAATTTATCAGAAGCTGCATTATGGACAGCATCTACAAGAGAAGAATATGATGCAAAGTCAACAGAAGTTGGTGTATTAGCAACTAAAAATGAAGATATAAGAAGCTTAAGAGAGCTTATAACTTATGGATTAAAAGGTTTATCAGCATACATGAAACATGCTAATGAATTAAGTTATGATAATGAAGAAGTTAATGCATATATGCAAGAAACTTTAGCTAAATTATTAAATGATAATTTAACAGCAGATGAATTAGTTGCTTTAACTTTAGAAACTGGTAAGGTTGGGGTAGACGGTATGGCTTTACTTGATAGTGCTAATACTGGAACTTATGGACACCCAGAAATCACAAAGGTTAATATAGGTGTTAAAAATAACCCAGGAATATTAGTATCAGGTCACGACTTAAAGGATTTAGAACAATTATTAGAGCAAACAAAAGGAACAGGAGTAGATGTTTATACTCACTCAGAAATGTTACCAGCTCACTATTATCCAGCATTTAAGAAATATGATCACTTTGTAGGAAACTATGGAAATGCATGGTGGAAGCAAAAAGAAGAATTTGAAAGCTTCAATGGACCAATTTTAATGACTACTAACTGTATAGTACCACCAAAGGATAGCTATAAGGAAAGAGTATTCACAACTGGAGCAGCAGGATTCCCAGGGTGTAAGCATATAGATGGTATAGATGGAGAAACTAAAGATTTCTCAGAAATGATTGAGCTTGCTAAAACATGCAAGGCACCTACTGAAATAGAACAAGGAGAAATCATTGGAGGATTTGCACACAATCAAGTAATGCAACTTGCAGATAAGGTTGTAGATGCTGTTAAATCAGGAGCTATAAAGAAGTTCTTTGTAATGGCAGGATGTGATGGAAGAGCTAAATCAAGAAACTACTACACAGATTTTGCTAAGGCTCTGCCACAAGATACTGTAATATTAACAGCAGGATGTGCTAAATATAAATATAACAAATTAGACTTAGGAGATATTGGTGGAATTCCAAGAGTATTAGATGCAGGACAATGTAATGATTCATATTCATTAGCATTAATAGCTTTAAAACTTAAAGAAGTATTCGAATTACAAGATATAAATGATTTACCAATAGCATTTAATATTGCATGGTATGAACAAAAGGCTGTAATAGTATTATTATCATTATTATATCTTGGAGTTAAGAATATCCACTTAGGACCAACATTACCAGCATTCCTTTCACCAAATGTAGCTAAAGTACTTGTTGAAAACTTTGGAATCGGTGGAATAACTAATGTTGAAGATGACTTAAAGATGTTTTTAGCATAATAAGAATATTTAAAAGTAATTATTAAAGTGTATTCTTTTGAATAACAGTTAAAAATATTAAGAAGATGATTTCTGTATTAGCAGAAGTCATCTTTTTTACTTTTTATAACTATCTACTTCTCATAAATTTAATAAATCAATCTTTTAGATTAATTAATATTAATTTTATTGATAAAACTGTAAATAATATTACAGCTACAAAAGATATAATATTTGAGGCATACTGAAGTGGAGATGCTACTCCCTTTATAAATGATCTTATACCGCCTATTGAACTTTGAAATGGAGATGTTTGTAATAACACAAGCATAGCACATCCTAAAATTGCATAAATTAAATTAGAATTTTTATTTTTTAAAATAAAGCACCTTTCTAAAAACAAAATTGAAAATAAATATTCATTCCATGTATCACTATATTATACTAAAATAACCATTAAATGAAATAGGAATATGATTTATTAAGTTTTTTATTTTTAGCAATGGCTCTGTTTATAATTGGACGTTGATTTATTATACTATTGAGAAGGAATTTAAAAATAGAACATTAATAGTTTATTTTCATGTAGTTATAACCCATAATTAATATATAATAAAAATGTACATTAGTTAGCTTTGAAAAAATATACTGTAGTTATTATTATAAATAGTTAAACATAATACTAAAAAACTTAAATAGTTTAGTAATTTTAAGTATGATTATAATTTAGAACTTAATATTATTAGATTACAAAGAAACTTATATTAATAGGGGGATACAAATGGAAAATGAAAATTTGAAAAATATAGTAATATCAATACCTGCCTCTGGAACTATAGATTTAATATATAAATATCAAATACACGCTCATCCTGATAAAGTAGGATATGAATACAAAGATGTGAAATACTATACCTTTAGGAAAAAGGGTGGAATTATGGATAAGTTATTTGAGATAGAAAAAATAATAACTATTAATCCATATAATATAGATGAGATAAAAGAATATAATTTAACATCAGAAATAGAAAATAGATTGAAAAAATATATTGAAGAAAGGCTAAAATCTTTTGAATTTGAACATAAGGGTATTAATTATAAATTCTATATATTAAATTATAAAGAAAAATTAGAACATAACCCTAAAAAACCTAGTCAGAATAATCATTGCTATATAACTTTAGATGAGTTACATAGTGGAAAAGAATTTGTAGATACAGTAAAGTTATCAGAAAGTGAAAGCATATCTATGAATCAACTTAATAATAAAGAAAATTTAATGTGGACATTTTTTTCAAATCCTAAGTATTGGTATGTAGATGATTTTTTAAATAGTGATAAAGTAAATGGTGAAATTTATTACTCTATTAATAAAGACCATAGAGATAAATTTAAAATAGGAGATAGAGGCGTAATAAGAGTAGGAATAGACTCTAGAAATAAATCGGAACTATATGGTAAAGAAAAAATGAAGTCAGGTATATATGCTGTAGTAAAAGTTATGTCTATACCAGAATTTATAAAAGATGATTATAGTGAGTTTTATGCAAATAAGGACGATATAAATATAGAAAAGTGGCGAATAAAAATAAAGATAATTAAAAATTTGATAAATTCTCCAATAATATTTAATGAAGAAAATAAAGTGAAATTAGATCAGGATAAGTATTTAATTAGTGGATTTCAAAGAGCTACAATGCCTTTGAAAGAAGAGGTGTTTTATAGGATACTTAAATTAATTAATTCAAATAACAGTACTAATATAAATAGATATGAAGAAATAATTGATATTAAAAACTTAGGAAATTCAATTGTTGGAATTGAATTTTTAAATGAGATTTATGAAAATACAAATATAGAGCAAAAAGAGAGACTAGTTAAAGTTATAGAAAGAGGGAGAATAGCAAATAAGATAAAGAAATACATAAAGTATAAATGTCAAATATGTGAATCATTAGGGCTGAATCCATATTCATTTAAGAAAAAGAATGGAGAATATTATGTTGAGACACATCATATAATACCAGTTTCAGATTCTAAGAACTCTAAATTATCGGTAGATAATTTGATATGTTTATGTCCGAATCATCATAGAGAATTACACTATGGTAATGTCAAGATTATAAATAATAATGATACGTATGTAGAATATAATTTAGATGGAACACAAGTTAAAATAGATAAAATAAAATTTAATAAATAATATTAATATTAGTCTAAAATAGAGCTTCAGCAATATATAATATTTAAAAGTTCTTAGTGTACACTTTATATTATAGTTTTACGTTAGCTTTTATTTTGTTCATGTGTAATTTATGATAGTATAATAGTGATAAATTGCTAAGTAATTTTTTAGTTAATAGTGACTAGTGAAAGAGTTAAGGAGATTTTTTATGATAGATGTTTTAAAAAAAACATGTTTCTTTAAAGGGATTCCTGAAAATGAAATAGAGGATATATTAAAAAGAGAACTATATTTAGTAAGAGAATATAAGAAAAATCAAGCTATAGCTAATCAAGGAGAAGAATGTAATAGTTTATCTGTAATACTTGAAGGAAAGGCTGTAATACAAACTATATATGAAAATGGCAAAGTATTAACACTAGCAAATTTTAATGTAAGTGATGTATTTGCAGAAGCACTTTTATTTTCAAAGGATAAGGAATATCCTGCAACAGTAATGGCAGTTGAAAATTGCAAAGTGCTATCTTTTCCTAGGAATAGCGTATTAGGAATAATGCAGAAAAATATTAAGTTTGCGGAAAATATGTTAGAATTGTTATCACAAAAAATAGTGATATTAAATAGAAAAATTAATCTAATAGAATTAGATTCTATTAGAAGGAAGATATGCAAGATATTATTAGATAATTATAAGAAAAATAATAGTTATATATATAAAATAGCTTCTAAGAAAGAACTTGCTGAGGAACTTGGAATTCCTAGACCATCACTTTCAAGAGAACTAATTAATATGAAGGATATGGGATTAATAGATTTTACTCTAAAGGAAATTAAAATTACTGATCTTGAAGCTTTAGAAGACGAATTTTTCTTATAATAATTTGGCGGTTTTCTAATTAGTGTTAATTTATAAAGCAAATAAAAAGGTTTTACATCCTATAACCTTTTTATTTGCTTTAATTATTAAAAAACCTTCTCTAGCAACAGTTACTAGAATATTTGAATAGTGCACATAGGACAATTTCATTTGTTTGACTCTCATTTAATCCCACTAAATAGTTAATTACAAAAATTCAATAATGTGTTAATGTATATATAGTATATATAATATTAATCATAACATGATTAATATGTTTGGAGGGGATTAATAGTGGTAAATGTTGTTGTAGGACCGAATTTAAGAAGGATAGTGCGAACTGGTCCATAAAAAGCATGTTTTCCTTCATAATCAAGGGGGAATTACTATTATAAAATTAATTAAATTCAATTATAATTCACAGGAACAAATAGACTCAATCCTTTTGTTAGAAAAAAAGTGCACACAATATGATAAAATAAAGTTAAATATAGGAATCGAACACCTTGCAAAAGAAAATGGAGATCATGCGATACTTTGCTACTTTGATAATGAAATGGTTGGTATTTTAACTTGGTACACAGATGATGGAATTGTAGCAAACATCAACGGGATGGTGCATCCAGAGTATCGTCGCAAAGGAATATTTAGCAATTTGCTTAAGTTTGCTAAAGAAGATATTAAAAAGCAAGGAATAAAAACTTTAATCTATAGATTTCTTAAAGATTCTGAATCTGGTTTCAGATTTGTTAGTTCTTTAAATGTTGAATTTGAAAGATCAGAATACTCTATGACACTTTCTAATTTACAAAATGAAAAGCGTTTAAGATATCTTGATTTATATTTAAGTTCTATGGAACCTGAGGATTTTGAGTTTGCCATAAAGTGCTCATCACAGGCCTTTGGTCATTCGGAAGAATGGTCACGCGAATTTTTTTCAAGGACGGACGAACCAAGTAATAAAACATACATCGTAAAGATAGAAAGTGAAAACGTAGGGCTTATTAGGATTAATTATTTAAGTCCAAATACAGCCGTAATTTACAGCTTCTGTATCATACCATCACATCAAGGAAAAGGAATAGGTCAGGATGTTCTTAGGAAAACTGTAAGTCTTTTGCTTGAAGAACAATGTACAAACATTAGGTTATCAGTAGTCACCAATAATGACCGTGCTTTAAATCTATATAAGAAAGTTGGATTTGAAGTAACTTCAGAATTCAAATATTACAAAGGTGATTTATAAACAGTATTTTCACTATTGTAGAAGTCATACAACTAATTACGAAAATATATATCATATTGAAGATATTAAAAAATCAGAATGTTTAAACTAAAATATATATACAGATTATTAAATATATGTTAGAATTATACTGTAATTTATTTAATGTGCTAAGAGATTTAGAGATAAGCATAAAAATAAGAGTGCTCTTATTTTTATGCTTTTTTGTCGTGTAAAAAGCAAATAATAAGAGGGATATAAGAAATTTTTATGGAGGTATTTATATGTATGATGTAGTAATAATAGGAGCGGGAATAATAGGTGCTTCTATTTTTAGAGAGCTAACTAAGTATAACTTTAAAGTTGCAATATTAGAAAAAGAAAATGATGTTTCAATGGGAACTACAAAGGCCAACTCAGCAATAATCCATGCAGGATATGATCCAGAGTATGGAACTTTAATGGCAAAGTATAATGTTATAGGAAATGAAATGTTTGATGATTTATGTAAGGAGCTTTCAGTACCTTTTATTAGAAATGGTTCATTAGTAATTGCTTTTGATGAAAATGATATGGAAGTAATAAAACATCTTTATGAAAATGGAATTAAAAATAATGTAAAAGATTTGAAGATACTAACTAAGGAAGAGGTTTTAGAGCTTGAACCTAATGTAAATGAAAATATTTATGGAGCATTATATGCACCAACAGCAGGGATAGTTGGACCTTTTGAATATACTATTGCTTTAGTTGAAAATGCTGTGAAAAATGGTGGAGAAGTTAAGTTAAATTCTGAAGTAGTATCAATAACAAAGGATGATATATTTACAATTAAATTAAAAAATGATCAGGAAATAAAAACTAAGTATGTAATAAATGCAGCAGGTGTTTATGCAGATAAAATTCATAATATGATTTGTGAGGAAAGTTTTACAATTAATCCTATTAGAGGGGAATATTATGTTTTAGATAAAGATGAAGGTAAAAACTTTCATAATACTATTTTCCAATGCCCATCTAAACTTGGTAAAGGAGTCTTAGTTGCACCAACAGTGCATGGAAACTTAATTGTTGGACCTAATGCACAGGATGTAGATGACAGGGACTCAGTAAAAACTACTTCTGAAGCCTTAGATTTTATAAGGAAAACAGCTACAAGAACTACTAATAAAATTAATTTCAGAAATTCAATTAGAAATTTTGCAGGATTAAGAGCAGATGCTAACATAGGAGATTTTATTATTGAAGAAAATGATAAAGTAAAAGGATTTGTAGATGTGTCAGGTATTAAGTCTCCAGGATTAACTGCAGCACCAGCTATTGCTTTGGAGGTAATTGATATATTAAAGACTTCGGGACTGAATTTTATAAAAAAAGAAGATTTTAATCCATATAGAAAACAAATTAGATTTATGGAATTACCTATAGATGAAAAAATTGAAATTATCAAAAAAGATAAAAATTATGGAAGAATAATATGTAGATGTGAAGAAATAACAGAGGGAGAAATCATAGATGCAATTAATAGATCCTTTGGAAGAGTTTCTTTAGATGGAATAAAGAGGCGATGCAGACCAGGAATGGGGAGATGCCAAGGCGGTTTTTGTGGACCTCGTGTCCAAGAAATAATTGCAAGAGAGTTAAATATACCACTTGAAAGTATAGTTCAAGAAAAAGATGGATCTTATATATTAACAGAAAGGTCAAGATAGGAGGGGGATTATGATATATGACTTAATTGTAGTTGGAGGAGGACCAGCAGGACTTGCTGCAGCATATGAAGCGTTTGTAAATGGGATAAAAAATATCCTAATTATTGAGAGAGATAAAGAACTTGGAGGAATATTAAATCAATGTATTCATAATGGTTTTGGACTTCATACATTTAAAGAAGAACTTACCGGACCAGAATATGCAGATAGATTTATTAAGCTAATTAAAAATACAGATATAGAAGTAAAATTAGACACAATGGTTTTAGAGATAGAAGAAGATAAAAAGATTCATGCTATAAATACAGAAGATGGATATATGATTTTAGAGACAAAATCTATTATTTTAGCTATGGGATGTAGAGAAAGAACTAGAGGAGCTATTGGTATTTCAGGAGATAGACCATCTGGTATATTCACAGCTGGTGCATCTCAAAGATATGTAAATATTGAAGGTTATATGCCAGGTAAAGAAGTAGTTATTTTAGGATCAGGTGATATTGGACTAATTATGGCAAGAAGAATGACATTAGAAGGGGCAAAGGTTAAGGCAGTAGTAGAACTTATGCCTTATTCAAATGGGCTTAATAGAAATATTGTACAATGTTTAAATGATTATGATATACCCCTTTATCTATCTCATACAGTAATAGATATAATTGGAGATAAGAGAGTAGAAAAGGTAATTATTTCAAAAGTAGATGAAAATAAAAAGCCAATTAAGGGAACTGAAATGGAATTTGATTGTGATACCTTATTATTATCAGTTGGATTAATACCAGAAAATGAATTATCTAAAAAGGTCGGTATTAATTTAGATAATAGAACTAATGGATTAGTGGTAACTGAAAGCATGGAAACTAATATTGATGGGATTTTTGCCTGCGGTAATGTAGTTCATGTTCATGACTTAGTAGATTTTGTGACAGAAGAAGCTAAGCATACTGGGAAGGCAGTAGTAAAATATTTAAATAAAACATTAGAAAAGAAAGATTATATAAATATTAAAAATGGAAATGGAATTAATTATACAGTTCCACAGAGAATATCTACTAATGATATAGATGATAAGCTAACTATATTTATGAGAGTTAATAATGTGTATAAGGATAAGGCTATAAAGGTAATGTCAGGAGATAATACAGTACAAATATTAAAGAGAAAACATTTAGCTCCAGCAGAAATGGAAAGAGTAGTAATAAAAAAAGAATTGTTAAAAGATCTAAGTGAAGAGATTGTAATATCTTTAGAGTAAGTTTAATAAGGAGGAGTAAAATGGAAAAAGAACTAATTTGTATATGTTGTCCAATAGGATGTCATCTTAAAGTAAATATAGAGGAAAATAAGGTAACAGGAAATAGCTGCAAAAGAGGATTAGATTATGGATTAAATGAAGTAAGTAATCCTGTTAGAGTAGTGACAACAACTGTTAAAGTTAATAATGCTAAGTTACCAGTGCTTCCAGTGAAAACTAAAGGAGAAATACCTAAAGGTTTAATATTTAAGTGTATGGAAGAATTGAAGAAAGTGGAAGTTAATGCTCCTATTAAAATAGGGGATGTAGTATTATCTAATATTTTAGGAACAGGAATAGATATTGTTAGCTGTAGGGATTTAAAATAAATTTAGAAAATAAATAATAATAGTTATAAAAGTAAGGTGTAATAATTAAATACCTTGCTTTTTTTATTCTTAGTAAAAATTAACTTTCATTTTACATATTAGTAATAATGTTAGATTTGACAACACCAAATAGTAGGGATAAAATTATATTACCTTTTTGGGGAAAAATAAGAAAAAAGTAGGTGTTGAAGATTATGAAGGCTATTTTAACAGTAATAGGAAAAGATAAGGTTGGTATCATTGCAGGGGTTAGTAATGAATTACTAAAACTAAATATCAATATCTTAGATGTTAACCAAACTATAATGGATAAGTATTTCACTATGATTATGATGCTAGATTTAAAAGAATCCAATGCAAGTTTTGATGAGATAAAAGGCTCATTAGTTGCTAAAGGAGAAAAGCTAGGAGTAAAGGTTAAGATTCAAAGAGAAGAAATATTTAACTCCATGCATACTTTATAATTTAGGATACGGAGGCTAAGATATGAATAGTAATAATATATTAGAAACCATTAAAATGATAGAAGAAGAAAAACTTGATATAAGAACTATAACTATGGGAATTTCTTTACTAGATTGTATAGACTCTGATGGAGATAAGGCAAGAGAAAAAATATACAATAAAATAGTTAGCAGTGCTAAAGACTTAGTTAAGGTTGGCAGAGAAATTGAAAATGAATTTGGAATTCCAATAGTAAATAAGAGAGTTTCTGTTACTCCAATATCTATTATTGCAGGTGCTACTGATGAAACAGATTATGTAAAATTTGCAGAAACTTTAGATAAGGCAGCAGAAGCTGTAGGTGTAGATTTCATAGGTGGTTTTTCAGCTTTAGTACAAAAGGGATATACTAAAGGCGATAAGATACTTATTAACTCAATTCCAGAGGCTTTAGCAAAAACTTCCAAAGTTTGTTCGTCAGTAAATGTGGGTTCCACTAGATGTGGAATAAATATGGATGCAGTAAGGGAAATGGGAGAGATAATTAAGAAGACAGCAGAATATACGAAAGAATCTAAAGGTTTTGGCTGTGCTAAACTTGTAGTGTTCTGTAATGCTGTTGAAGATAACCCTTTTATGGCAGGAGCCTTCCATGGTGTTGGAGAAGCAGATAAAGTTATAAGTGTTGGGGTTAGTGGACCAGGAGTTGTTCAAAGAGCCTTAGAAAAAGTTAAAGGTGAATCTTTTGATGTAGTGGCAGAGACTATCAAGAAAACAGCATTTAAAATAACTAGAATGGGACAATTAGTTGCTAAAGAAGCTTCAGAAAGATTAGGAGTTCCATTTGGAATAGTAGATTTATCATTAGCACCAACTCCAGCAGTAGGTGATTCAGTTGCTCATATATTAGAAGAAATGGGATTAGAAGTAGTTGGAACACATGGAACTACAGCAGCACTGGCGTTATTAAATGATGCTGTTAAGAAAGGTGGAGTAATGGCTTGTAGTCATGTAGGAGGTCTAAGTGGAGCATTTATACCAGTTTCTGAAGATGCAGGAATGATAGATGCAGTATTAAATGGATCATTAAACTTAGAAAAACTAGAAGCGATGACTGCAATATGTTCAGTAGGCTTAGATATGATTGCTGTTCCTGGTGATACACCAGCAGAAACTATAGCTGCTATGATTGCAGATGAATCAGCAATAGGTATGATTAATAATAAGACAACTGCTGTAAGAGTTATTCCTGCTCCAGGATGTAAAGTAGGAGATTTAGTTGAATTTGGAGGGCTATTAGGAACGGCACCAGTAATGCCTGTAAATAAATATTCATCATCATTATTTATTCAAAGAGGCGGAAGAATACCAGCTCCAATTCACTCATTCAAAAATTAATTATTTTGCTTAGCAAAATATAACTTTTGTGTATAATATAAATAGAACAATTATCTAAAGAGAAGACAGTTAATATTGTTTTCTCTTTTATTATTTTAGGGGGATTTATGAGGTGTGTTGTAATACATGGAAGTCCAAGGAGAGGTAATACTTGGGATGTGTTAAATATTGCAAAAGAGGAAATGAGAAAAAAGGGTGAAATTGAGTTTATAGATATTGAATTGCGTAAGGAAAATATACCTTATTGTAATGGATGTTTTTTATGTATTTATAAAGGTGAGGATAAATGCCCACATTATGAAAAGATTAATTATATAGCTAAAGAAATAGAAAGTTCAGATGCTATTATAGTTACTTCGCCTGTATATTCAATGCAAGTTAGTGGAATTTTAAAAACATTTATAGATCATATGTCTTACAATTTCCATAGACCAAGATTTTTCACAAAAAAGGCATTAGTAATTACTACTACTGCAGGGGCTGGGCATATATCTTCAGCAAAGTACATTAAAGATGTTTTGTATTATTGGGGATTCAACTTTGTAGAGATGATGCCAATAGCTTATAGGGGAATGGAATTAAATAAAAAAAATATAGAAGTAATTAAAAGTAAGTCAGGTAAGTTTGCTGAAGATCTAATGTCAAAGAAAATACATGATCCACAAATGAAATCTATTTTTATTTATAATTTGTGGAGAAAATTGGGAGAAAAGCCTTTTGGAGAAGGAGATGCAGATTATAGGTATTGGAAGAGTTCAGGACTTTCTAAATTTGTTTATCATCCAGATATTAAAATAGGAGTTTTAAAAAGAGCAATAGGAAATGTCGCATATAAGTTAATTGGAAATAAGTAAAAATTTGATGATAAGATTAGACTTGGGGGATTAATAATATGGATTTGATAAACTCTATATATCTAGAATGTAGTGAGAGATGGTGGAAATCAGATAGAACTTTCAAATTAGATATGAGAAAATATACTGATAAAGAAAAGAGAAGTAAAGAAAAGAATTTAGATAATTATATAGATTTAATAATTAAAAAAATAAATGAATTTCCTAAAGAAGATAATAAAAAGGAACATTGGGAAAATGAATTTAACAAAATTATTGATAACTTTATAGAAAGTGAAAAAGAAACTTTTAAACTTGGAATAATTAATAAAGGTATTAAGGATGATTTCTTTAATAGTACTAAAAGCTTTATAAAAGAGGCAAAACAATTTGATGAAAATTTGAGTTATATTGATATAGGTCAAGCTATGAGAAATGTCTGGATTGTTAATATACTTCAAGCAGCCTTTGGGGAAAAAGTCCAATTATCTAAATCTATATTTGGTTATAGTATGTTATATCCATATACAGATAATTATCTAGATAATACCAATATAAATGAAATGGAAAAGAAGAAATTTAATTGTAAATTGAAAAGAAGATTAAATGGAGAGCATATAGAAGGTAGTAACTCTCATGAAAAATCTGTTTATAAATTAGTTAGTTATATAGAAGAAGATTTTAAAAGAAATGATTATTGTGAATTATATGAAGCTCTACTTTCCATTCATGAAGGCCAGATAAAAAGTTTGAAGCAACAGGATATCCTTAGTATTCCTTATGAAGAAGATATTTTAGGTATATCTATTGAAAAAGGTGGATCATCAGTTTTAGTAGATGGATTTTTAACTAAAGGGAAGATAGATAAAGATGAAATATATTTTTGTATCTTTTATGGTTTCTTGCTTCAATTAATCGATGATTTACAAGATATTAAATCTGATATAAATAATACTCATATAACTATAATGTCTCAGTTGGTACCTAAATATAATCTCGATAAAATAGTAAATAAATTGATTAATTTCACAGTTAGTCTTTTAAAAGAGGAGAATTGTTTTAAAGGCGAGAATATACCAGAATTAAAAGAACTTATAAAAACAAATTGCATAATGCTTATATTATTTTCAGTAATATTTAGTAAGGAATTTTTTTCTGATGAATATATAAAGGTTATAGATGAATATTTACCATTTTCTATAAAATATATTGAAAAAATTAAATTTAAACTAAGGAAAAAATTTAAGAAAATAGAATTTGAAGAGGCAATTAATTATATATTAGAAATTAATTAAAATGGAGCTGTCTAAACAGCTCAAAAAAGATGTAGAATGTAAAATGTAGCATTATTCATGTATTTTAAAACAAATTAATATTAATGTATTTATTTTAGAAACTCCATAAGGAGTTTCTTCTTTAATTTTACATTATTTATTTTACATTGTGCGATAGCAATATCTTATTCATTAGATAAAGGTAAAGAAATATAGTTTTTAACATTTTCTAAGACAGAGTCGTCACCAACGTACACTATAATATCTCTATCATTTATTATAAAATAAGGGCCTGGGGATAAAAACATATCTCCATCTCTTTTTACTGCAATAATTGTTGCTTTGGTATTGTGCCAAAAATCTAATTCGCCTATACTTTTTCCAACAGCAAAACTATCTTTTTCAACTATACTTTCAAAAGGGATTATGGAGCCTACATTTCTTAACTGTGTAGCAAATTCAATTATATCATTTATATTTTTCTCTAGTTTATCATCAATTTCTTTTCTTTTCTTAATTAGTTCAAAAGTTTCACTATTTAAATATGTAAAATCTGCTTTGGTCTTAAACTTATTTAAAAATTCTTTAGCAGAATTTTTATCATTTATTATGATACCGCTCTTTTCATTAATTGTAACAACATTCATATCTTTTAGTAGAGCTAGAGATCTTCTAATAGTTTCTGGAGATACATTATAAATACTGACTAGTGTTGTTCTACCAGTTATTTTTTCTCCTTCAATAAATTGATTATTTACAATTCTATGAGCTATGTCAACAGCTATCTTAATATAATTAGGCGTTTTAGTTTGTTTAGACAATTTTATCCACACTCCTTCAATAAAAATTCTAACACACAATATAATAAAGTAAAGTATTTATTTGTATGAGTTTAAATCGATAATATCAATAAACAGTAGAATAATAATTACTTTTAATGCAGATAATTTAAATATATGAACAGTTAGGAAATACAACTATAATTTGTTAACTAATTGCCGGAGGTAGCTATTTCATTGAATTTAAATATTACTTATTCTATAATAAATTTAGTATATTAAATAAGAGGTATTTGTATGGAAAAGGATGGTTTATTTTTAGAAAAAGAAATTCTTAAAGAGAAAAGAAAGAAGATTAATGAAGAGCTTTTAGAGAAAAAAAGAAGTTTTGAAGTTATAGATAAAAAACTAAGGCTTTTAAGGAAAGAAGCAAGAGGAAGCTATAATGAGGAAAAAGAAACAACTGAAAAAATATATTCATTTTTAAAAAAAGATATTAGTAATTATGAAGAATCTATGAAGATACCGTATTTTGGAAGAGTTGATTTTAGAGAAAATAAAGCTCAAACAGAGAGTATCTATATAGGTAAACAATCTGTAAGTTCAAGTCAAGATGGAGAAGAAATAGTAGTAGATTGGAGAACACCAGTAGCAGATCTATATTATAGTGGAACAGGTGGATATGCATATTATAAATCTCCAAATGGAATAATAGAAGGTAACTTATCTTTAAAACGAAAATTCTTATTTAAGGAAGACTCCCTAAAGGAAATATTTGATGAAGGAATAAATGAAATTATTGTTAATAGTGGATTAGAAGAAAATGATTTAGTCGATGAGTTCTTAAAAATTAATTTAGAAGAAAGCAGAGGCAAAAAATTAAAGGAAGTAGTAGCTACAATTCAAAAGGAACAAAATGATATCATAAGATGGCCTAAGAATTTGCCTATAATAGTACAAGGATCTGCTGGCTCAGGTAAGACTACCGTAGCATTACATAGATTAGCTTACTTAATTTATAGATATTCAGAAAGCATTAGAGGAAAAGATATACTAGTTCTAGCTCCTAATAAATTATTTTTAGATTATATATCAGATATACTACCAAATCTTGGAGTGGATGAGGTCAACCAAACTACATTTCAGGATTTAGCATTAAAGCAATTAAAGGCTAAATCAAAGGTCAATGGTAAAGATGAAAAATTAAGAAATATTATTGAGGCTAATGATATAAATAAATGTAATTTCATTGTTAATTCCTCAAAAATCAAAGGGACTTTAATGTTTAAAAGTATGATAGATAGGTATATAGCTTTGTTAGACGGTGCTACATTAGATATTAACGATATTATAGTAGAAGATTATGTTTTATTCGGTAAGAGGGAAATAATGAGACTTTATTTAAAAGACTTAAAAAGTTACCCTATAAATAAGAGAAAAGATGAAATTAAAAGATATCTTCTATTAAAGCTAAAAGAAAAAATAGAAGTGCTTTGTTTACAAGTAGATAAAGATTGGGATATAAGAATAAAAGAAGTAAAAAGAGAATTAGAAGATTGTGATGAAAGACGAGAAAAGTTAATAAAGTTATATTCAGAAAGAGATACTATAAAGGAAAATATAAAAAATAATTCTAAGAAAATTATAAGTGAATATTTTAAGAATTGGAGAGGTATAACTTCAAAAGATATATATCATAATCTTTTTAAAAATGAAGAATACTTTGAAATTGCAACATTAGGTAAAATACCTAAGGAACTTTCAGAATTTATGAAAGAAGAATTGGAATATAATAGTGAAAATGGAGTAATAGACGAAGATGATTTAGCTCCACTTTTATATATAAATATGTTATTAGAGGGTGTTGAAGAAAAAGATAAATACTCTCATATAGTAGTAGATGAAGCACAAGATTATAATCCATTTCAAGTTTATTTAATCAATAAGTTAACTAAGGGAAACTCATTAACTTTAGTTGGAGATATAGCACAGGGAATTTATTATTATAAGGGCCTTAAAACATGGGAAGATATAATAGATAGGGTATTTGAAGGTAAAGCTACATATATACAATTAACGCAAAGTTATAGATCTACTGTTGAAATAATTGATTTTGCAGATGGAGCTTTAAGGTCACAAAATCTAAATTTAAAAAATGCAAAGCCAGTATTAAGGCATGGAGAGGAACCAAAAGTAATAAAATGTAATAGTGATAAAGAAGCTGTTAAAAAAATAAAAGATATAATTGCGGAAATAAAAAATAGAGGTAAAAGTAGCATAGCTATCATAACTAAAACATTAGATGAAGGTAAAAAAGTAGAAAAAATAATAAAGAAGGAAACTAGTCTAAAAATTTCCTTACTAAAAGGTAATGAAAAAGAAAATAATGATGATATAGTAATAATTCCATCTTATTTGACGAAAGGATTAGAATTCGATGCTACTATAATATATGATCCAAGTGAGGAAAATTATAAGGATAATATTTTAGATAAAAGACTTCTATATGTTTCATTAACAAGAGCCTTACATTATGAATATATTATAGAAATCAGTAAATTGTCTAAAATGATAAATTCTTAAAAAATTTTAAAACTTAATTAAAGAATATACCAAAGTAAAATATATATATAATAGTAATATTTATGATTGTTTAGAAAATGAGATTATGATAAAATATTTCCTGGAATCAGCGAATATATCGATGTTGGAGGCAGTTATATGGCACAAGAAAAATTAAAAGATAATATATATTGGATTGGAGTTAAGGATCCTGATTTAAAAATATTCGACATAATAATGGAAACTAAAAAGGGAACAACCTATAATTCTTATGTAATTGATGATGAGAAAGTAGCAGTAATAGATACAGTGAAAACTGGCTTTTATGATGAGTTTAAAAATAACTTAGTGTCAGTTATTGGTGATAAAAATGTTGATTATATTATAGTTCAGCATACAGAATTAGACCATAGTGGCTCTTTAATTAAGTTGATAAATGATTATCCGAATGCTAAGATAGTTGGATCTAAGGCAGCTATAACATATTTAAAAAATATTTTAAATAGAGAATTTAATTATGTTGATGCTAAAGAGGATATTAATCTTGGAAAAACTACACTTAAGTTTATTACAGCACCAAATTTACATTGGCCAGATACAATTTTCACTTATGTAAAAGAAAGAAAATTAATATTTACTTGTGATTTTACAGGTTCACATTATTGCCCTGAAGGTGGAATAACATCAAGTTTAAATGATGACTATTTTGTTGAGATGGAATATTATTTTAATTGTATAATGGGACCATTTAAGAAGTTTGTGTTGATGGGACTTGATAAGATTAAAGACTTAGAGATTGAATGTATGGCAACTAGCCACGGTCCAGTTCATGGGGCAAATATTGATAAAATATTAGATCTTTATAGAGAATGGGCAACAGAAGAAAAGATAAATGATAAAAAAATAGAAATATTTTATATTTCTGCTTATGGTAATACAGAAGAAATGGCTAAATTCTTAAAGGGAAAAGTAGAAGAAAAGGGATATATAGCAGATGTGACAGAAATCACATCAATTCCATTGGAAGAAAGTATAGCTAAGTTAGAAAGAGCAAAAGGGTTTATGATAGGATCACCTACAATAAATCAAGATGCTGTTAAACCGGCTTGGGACTTACTATCATTACTTAGTCCTATTATTAATAGAGGAAAGATAGCTATGGCTTTTGGATCTTATGGTTGGAGTGGAGAAGGAGTAAAAATGCTTACATCAAGACTTAAAGATTTAAAGCTTAAAGTAGTTGATCCAGGATTATCCTTCTGTTTTGTACCATCAGAGGAAGATTACAAAAAAGCTGAAGAAGCAGTTAATAAATTTATAGACTTATTATAGTTAAAAAGGATATTGTAAAACTTATTAAAGTTTTACAATATCCTTTAATTTTTCTAGTGGTAATTAGTTAAGAACAACATTCATATAATTAATTAAATATTAAAAAGCAATTTATTTTCAAATTTTAATCCCTAAACCCGTATTATTGGAATATCTATATATTAAACAACTAAAAAGAGGGGGGAAACTGCTTCTTAATAATTGCTACAGCAATTTAAAGGTAGGAAATGTATGAAAAAAGAATTAACTTCACAAGATGTAAAATTTAACTTTAAATTTATTGCAAATAAAGAAAAAGGCAGCGTAACAATGATACCAGAAATAGATGTTGAGTATGAAAAGATTGGAAGAGCCCTTAATATTAGCCAAGAGGGTTATAATATTTATTTGATAGATTCATTTTCAAAAGAAAAGCTAAAAAAACTTCAGTCTTATATAAGGGAGCAGTATAAATTTTTAGAACCTCCAAATGATATTTGCTATGTAGTTTTAGATGATTATAAAAGACCAGAAGTTTTATTTGTTTCTAATGGCAATGGTAATAAGTTAAAAGATGCAGTTGATAGAATAAGAAATAATTATATAGAACTAGTTGAAGAATTTTATAATTCTTCTACAGAAGATGAAAAAGATGAATTAATTGATGAAATACAAAATAAGAGAAATTCTTATATAAGTGAATTGATGGAAATGGCAAAAAAAGATAACTTCGAGGTGAAAGTGACTAATAAAGGTTTTGCCTTTATACCATTAATAAATGGTAAAGTAATAAGTGAAAGAGAATATGATAACTTAGAAAAAGAAAAAAAAGAAGTTATAGTAGCTAAGGCAACTGTATTAAAGAAAAAGGCAGAAGTTGTTTTAGGAAAAATAAAGGATATAGAAATAAAATCTATAACAAAATTAAAGGAAGTCTATAGTGATTTTTTAACAAAAGAAATGGAAGCTTATAAGGATGAGGTGCTTTTTGAATTTATAGATGATGATAATGCTTATGAATATTTAGAAAAGCTATTTATTCTTATGGAAAAAAATATAATAGAATGTTACACGATGGATATAGAGGATGATGAAGAAAAGTTATATGATATTATTAATAATTACAATATTCATTTATTAGTTGATAATAGTTTGACTAATCAGCCACCTGTAATATATGATGAAGATCCAAGTGTAAATAATTTAATGGGATTCTTAGAATATGAAAATCATAATGGAGTATATACAACAGATATTTCTTTGATTAATTCTGGATCCTTATTAAAAGCTAATGGTGGTTGCTTAATTATACGAATGAACTCATTAATTAATAATGGATATTCATATTACCATTTAAAGAAAGCGCTTATGACTAATAAAATAACTTATGATGCATCAAAGTCATATTTAGATATTATTTCAATTAACTCGTTAAAACCTCAACCTATACCTATAAATGTTAAAGTTATTCTAATTGGGGATATGAATACTTATGACACATTATATAATTTAGATGAAGATTTTGGAAAATTATTCCCTTTAAGAGCAGAATTTGATCCTATAGTAGATGCTAATGAGAATGCTGTAAATTATGTAAATCATGCTATAGATAATAAAATAAAAGAAAATAATCTTATGCAAATTACAGAAGAGGGAAGAAAAGAAATTATTAAATATTTAGCTAGAACTGCAACTAGAAAAACTAAAATAAATATAGATATAGCTGAAATTGATAAAGTTATGATTCTTGCCAATTATAATGCAAAGACAAGAAATAGTGAATTAATTGAAGGAGATGACATAAGAAAATTTGCATATTACAAAGAAAAAATAGAGGAAGAATATGATAAGCTTTATAAGGAAAATAAAATCATCTTATCAGTAACAGGGGAGAAAATAGGAGTAATTAATGGACTATCTGTATTGGATACTGGATATCATTCATTTGGTAAACCTGTAAGAATAACATGTATTGCACATAAAGGAACAGGTAGAATAATAGATATTCATAAAGAAAGTAAATTAAGTGGTAAAATTCATGAAAAATCTATAAATGTTATTAGGGGATTAATAAGTAGTATTATAGATTCATATGAAGGAATTCCTGTTGATTTCTATTTAAACTTTGAGCAATCTTATGGAATAATTGATGGAGATAGTGCTTCTGTAGCAGAAGTAATATGTATGCTATCAGCTTTGACAAAGAGACCTATAAATCAAAGTATTTCTGTTACTGGATCAATCAATCAGTTAGGAGAAGTTCAAGCTATAGGTGGAGTAAATGAAAAGATAGAAGGATATTTTAAAGTATGTGAATATATAGATAATTATAAAAATAAGGGAGTATTAATACCTTCATCGAATAAGGATGAATTAATTTTGATGCCAGAAGTAGAAAAAGCAATAGAAGATGGAGATTTTCATATATATACAATGGATACTTTAGATAATGCAATAGAAACTTTAATATTAAAAGAAGGAGAAACACTAGAAGATTTTTATTCTACTTTAAAGGAAGAAATTAAAAAATATAAAACAAAAAAATAAATATATTAGATAGAAAAGAATTAATATCTTAGTAGTATTAATTCTTTTTTTATTTTTTATAATAAAAGGCATAATTATGTTTGACTATGAATAAACTAATATGTTAAAATTATGGAAAAAGAAGGAAATTAATACTGCTATGGAGGAGGTGGATCTCTAAGGCAAATTGCTTTAGAGTAGTTTATATGTATCTTAAATTTGATAAAAAAGATGACAAGCTTATAGTTGGATTGATGGGGGAATTAGATCATCATAGTGCAGAAGAAGTTAGAGTTAAGATAGATGATAGAATAGAAAGAGATAACATAAAAAAAGTTATATTAAATTTTAGTGGTGTAACTTTTATGGATAGCTCTGGAATTGGAGTAGTTATAGGTAGATATAAAAAAATGCAAAATAGAAATGGGAAGTTATGTGTAACTGAAATAAATAGAGCGGTTAATAAAGTCTTTGAGATATCTGGTATGTATAAGATAATAGATGTTTATAGAAATATTGATGAAGCCATAGTGAATATTTAATGGAGGGTTTAAAATGGTTGATAATAAAGTTAGTATTGAATTAATGAGCAAATCCGAAAATGAGGGTTTTGCAAGAGTAGCTGTAGCCGCTTTTGTATCTCAATTAGACCCAACGGTTGAAGAATTAACAGATGTAAAAACAGCTGTTTCAGAAGCTGTAACAAATTCTATAATACATGGTTATGAAAACAAAAAAGAGGGTATAATCAAAATAGAAGCCAGTATAACTGGAAATGAGATAACTATAATTATTGAAGACTATGGCAATGGAATACAAGATGTTGAACAAGCGATGGAGCCATTATACACTTCTAAACCAGAATTAGAGAGATCAGGAATGGGCTTTACTGTTATGGAAACCTTTATGGATAAATTAGAAGTTATTAGTGAGTATGGAAAAGGAACAAAAGTTATTATGAATAAGAAATTTAATACAGTAAGTTAGGTGAAGTAGATGGAAAATGGAAGTGTAAGAAAAGAGGTGTATAATTACGAAGAGAATTCACAATTAATACCTCTAGCCAAAGCTGGTAATCAAGAGGCTATGAATAAGGTCATTGAGATGAATTTACCTCTTGTATCATCCATTAGTAAAAAATTTCTAAATAGAGGTTATGATTACGAAGATATATTCCAAATAGGATCTATTGGTTTAGTCAAGGCTATAAATAACTTTGATGATAAGTTTAATGTGAAATTTTCGACTTATGCAGTTCCTATGATAATAGGAGAAATAAAAAGATTTATTAGAGATGATGGAATAATAAAGGTTAGTAGGAATGTTAAGAGTTTAGCTAGGAAGCTACATTTTGCTAAAGAAGAATTAACGAAAAAACTAGATAGAGAACCAACTATTGAAGAGTTATCAGAGTATTCTAATATTGATAAGGAAGAGATAGTATTTGCCATAGAATCTTCAGTTAGTATGCAATATCTCTATGATACTATTCACCAAGATGATGGAGCTCCTGTATTGCTTATAGATAAATTAAGTCAAAAGGGAGAAGATGATACTGATATGATAAATAGAATTGCACTTAAGGAGGCATTAAGAAGTCTAGATAGTAAATCAAGACAAATTATAATGCTTAGATATTTTAAAGATAAAACTCAAGTGCAAGTTGCAAAAATGCTTGGAATTAGCCAAGTTCAAGTTTCTAGAATTGAAAAGAAAGTTTTAGGAATTATGAAAGAAAAATTAAAAGAATAAAAGTTCATTTTAAATGGAAAAATTATTTAATAAATTATAAAAAGCTTACTATATAAGTGGCTTTTATAATTCTAAAGAAAATTAAAAATTATTACCTTCGCTTTAGAAGGAGATAAATATTATATGCCTGCGACTTGGAGAATAACCAAGGATAAGACATATAATATTTATCTCCTTTTTATTTACAAAAAATTCCGGAGTTAATGTTTCAAAAAGTGGAATAATAAACTTAAAGAATTATAGAAAGGAGTAATCTTATGTCTAAAAATAAAAGACCAAGTGAACAACAAATATTAAAAAAGTTTAAAACTATTGCAGATCAAACAAATCCAAAGCCTAAAATTGCAAGGAATTGTGTAAGAGCTTTTTTAGTTGGAGGAGTAATCTGTACTATAGGCCAAGTATTTCAAGAATTATTATTAAAATATGGATTACCAGAAGATGATGTTAAGATGCTTCTTCCAATTATCATGGTATTTTTAGGGGCATTATTAACTGGAGTTGGAATATACGATAAAATTGCTTCTTATGGAGGTGCTGGTACAGTAGTGCCAATAACAGGCTTTTCAAATGCTATAGTTGCACCAGCTATTGAATTTAAAAAAGAGGGTTTTGTTTTTGGAGTTGCAGCAAAGATGTTTACAATAGCAGGTCCAGTACTTGTATATGGAATAGGAAGTTCAGTAATAATAGGAATAATATATTATGTAATTAAACTATTAACTTAAGGAAGGCGAAGAGTTATGAGTGATAATTCAAATACAAAGAAGATTGGAAAGCAAACAGTTAGGTTAGTGAATCCACCTAAAATTATAGCAACTTATTCGATAGTAGGACCGAAAGAAGGAGAAGGACCTTTAGGTAGCTATTTCGATGAAATTTTAAATGATGATTTATATGGAAAAGAGAGTTTTGAAAAGGCTGAAAGTGAAATGTTGTACAGTGCAATAACTAATGCTATAAAACGTGCAAATATAAAAGAGGAAGATGTAGATTATTTATTTGCAGGTGATTTATTAAATCAATTAACATCATCTTCATTTGCTGCAAGACAGCTGAATATCCCCTTTTTTGGATTATATGGTGCTTGCTCTACTATGTCAGAATCTTTAAGTGTTGCATCTATGATGCTAGATGGAGGATTTGGGAATTATGCTGTAGCAGCTACTTCATCTCATTTTAGTTCTGCTGAAAGACAATTTAGGTTTCCATTAGAATACGGAGCTCAAAGAAGTCCTTTGGCACAATGGACAGTTACTGGAGCAGGAGCAATGGTTCTTGCGAAAGAAGGTGATTTCCCAGAAGTTACCTATGTTACTACTGGTGTTGTAAAAGATTATGGAATTAAAGATCCTAATAATATGGGAGCTGCAATGGCTCCAGCAGCGGTAGACACAATATCAATACATTTGAAGGATACAGGAAGAGATCCTAGTTTCTATGATGCAATAGTAACAGGTGATTTAGGTAAGGTAGGCAAAGAGATAATAAGCAAATTGTTATTAGAATATGGTTATGACATTAGAAGTAATTATTTTGATTGTGGAGATATGATATTTGATGATAATATTCAAAAAACAGATTCAGGCGGAAGTGGATGTGGATGTTCAGCCGTAGTAGCATCAGGATACTTTTATAAAAAACTAATGAGAAAAGAAATTAAGAATTTGCTATTAGTATCTACTGGAGCATTAATGAGTACTACGTCATCTTTACAGGGAGAAAGTATTCCAGGAATTGCTCACGCTGTTGCAATTGAGTTTAAAAATTAGGAAGGAGGATCTATATGCCATATTTAAGTGCTCTTGTAGTTGGTGGAATTATATGTGTTATAGGTCAAATACTTATGGATACAACTAAATTAACTCCTGCAAGAATATTGGTGATTTTTGTTACTGTAGGAACTGTATTAGGTGCCTTTGGAATTTATGATAAAATAGTAGAAATAGGCGGAGCTGGTGCAAGCATCCCTTTGCCTGGATTTGGGAACTCATTGGCGAAAGGTGCGATAAAAGCTGTAGAGGAGAAAGGCTTAATTGGTGCATTTACAGGAGGTATAACAGGTACTGCAGCAGGAATTACAGCAGCAATTTTCTTTGGATATCTCATGGCTTTAATTTTTAATCCAAGGACCAAATAATAATGTATATATAAAATGCTAAATAATACTTTAAAAAAGCAACCTAACAATTTATACTATAATTGTTAGGTTATTGTTATTTAATATGATAATTTAAGAAAGGCGGAATTTAATGAAGAATTATTACGGCAAGTCTTGGATTAAAGTAGTAGAAGAACTTAATAGTAGTCTTCACAAAGGGCTTTATGAATATGACTGTAACATAAGACGAGAGAGCGAAAACAATAAAATAAACTTGCCACATTATAGAGGAGTTTTAAGACTTTTATTAGAAACTTTAAAGAAAAGATATTTACTTATTTACCTAATATTTATTATTTTCTTTTTAGTAAATAAATTTTATATAATGGGATCTATTTCAGTTATCTTATTAATTTTTAATGTTTCAATAAAGATTTGTAGTGCAATTAATAAGGAAAAGGAGATAGATATTCTGCAAAACTTAAATACATCTCAGGTTCTAGTCTTAAGGGAAGGTATTGAGAGATTAGTTGAGGCAGAAAACTTAGTAAAAGGCGATATAATTTATTTTAGAAAAAATTCTGTAATAGCTGCTGATATTAGGATTATAGATAGTGAAAATCTTAAAGTAGATGAAAAAGGAATTACTGGTGATAACCTTATAAAGGAGAAAGACTCAATAAAAATAGATTATACAGTATCTTCTATTAGTGAAATTTCTAATATGTTATTTAGAGGATCATTAGTTAAAGAAGGTTCAGGAAAGGGAATTGTTGTAGCCGTAGGAGAAAATACACAACTTGGCAAACTAGCTAAGATTAGAAGTAATACAGATAATAAAAAGGATATACTTCTGAAAATCATTGAAGATAATATCTTGAAAGTTATTTTATGCTTAATATTAGTACAAGTTATATTGATATTATTATTTCCTGGGAAATTAATAAATAAAACTGAACTTTTTGCAAAGGGTTTATTTGCTATTATTTCTATAGCCTTTCCAATCATAGTTTTATATTATGATAAAACATTTAGAAGAAAAATATTGATAGAAGATAATATAGAGTTAAATAATATTTCATCAATATGCTTATTAAATAAAGTGAAAATATTCTTTATGGAGAAAATAGGTAATGTTTCAAGAGAAGAACTTTATGTAGATAAATTATATACTAATGAACAATTATATAATTCAAATAAGGTTGATATTAGTGATATAAACATAAAAAGACTAATAGATATTTCTGTACTTTGCAATAATTCAAGATATAATAAAGAAAATGTTTTTTCAAAAGGCAATATATTTGAAATAGCTTATGTTAAATATGGAATAGAAAAGGCTGTACATAAAGATAAATTAGATAAGTCAAATAAAAGAAAATTTGAACTTGTTAATTATTCTGAAACAAATATTATTACTACTGTCAATAAGAGTACTAAAGGATGGAGAGCAAATTCGAGAGGAAGATTAGATAATATTTTAAATTGTTGCACACATATTTTAGTAAATGGTATTGAGAGAGAAATAAGTTCTGAGGATATAATGAAAATTAAATTAGCAGATTTAGGCTTTTCAAAAGAAGGATTGCTAACTGAAGCTTTTGCATATAGAAGTTTTAATTATGAACCTTCAAAAGATGAGAATATAGAAAGTAATTTAGTTTTTGTAGGAATTATAGCATTACAAAATCCTTTAATAGATGATGTTGTTGATGACATTAATAGTATGATAGATACAGGAGTCTTACCAATTATATTTACAGATGAAAATATTATTTCAGCTGAATTTTTTGGGAGAAAAATAGGGTTAATTACTAGTCAGGATCAAATTGTATCAGGTATTGAGTTAGAATCATTAACTGATGAAGAATTAATAAAAATAGTATCAAAGGCAAGAATTTACTGCATTGTTAATCCTGAGATCAGAAATAAAATAATATCATTATATAATAATGATGGCTATGAATTTGTTGCTGAAGGAAAAAGTTTAGCTGATTTATCTATAATAAGCTTAGCTAATATCGGTATAGTAAAAGGGAAAGCTTCTATACTTTTAAGGAAGATTGGGGATGTGTTTACGGAGAAAAGTAGTATAAAAGCCTTCTTCGATTTGAAATATAGAGAAAATGAAATAAATGAAGCAATGAAAATAGGATTAAGTATATATGCTATTATCACTATAGCAGAACTATTATTTTTTAATTTTCAATATTACTTAAATGATGGAGTTTTAATTAAAGAGTATTATATATTTATTTTAAATACATTTTTACTAACACCTATAATTCTAATCAATTCACTATGCGGTAATGAATCGTATAAGGGGAAAAAGGCAATTATAAGGGGAGCTATGTTTAGTTTAATTCCCATGGTTTCAATTTACTTTATAAGGGATAGCTACGATATATTAGGTTTTTTACTTATTGGTGGAATGGCTATTTTTGATACTATAATTAGCTGTAGTGTATTTGATAAAGAGAATTTCAAGTTTATTAAGTTGTTAATAGTTACAATTTTAATATATATAGTATCTTTAATAGGCTTAATTGTATTTTGGAAATTTAAATTTGATTTAATAATATCAGTAGTAGGAATATGGGCGTTATTTATTTTTAGTCTGGGAGATTTTATTGTTAAAAAGTGGTAATACTTAAGATGAGGTGTTGCCATTGAAGGATGAAAAGAATAACAATATACTACTTTACATATTTGTAGTTTTTATAATATCGAGTTGTACGTTTTTACTTTTTTATAAAAATAGATGGCTAGCAATAATACTTGTTAGCTGTTTTTTTATATATTTATTATTAATAAAAAATATAGTTTTTGCTATTATATTATCTCTATTTTTTGTAGTTCCAATATTTAATAACTTAATATATTATAATTTGGATGTAAATAATAATGAAGAAGTAAGAATAATATCTTTAAATAGTTACGGGGGGACAGGGGAAGTAAGGGGAAGAAAAGTGTACTTAACTGGTAATTTAAAAGACATTAAGCTAGGAGATAGAATAATAGCAAAAATAGAATTAAATAAGAATATTAGTATTGAAAAAGGATTGATAGGGGAAGGGAAAATTGAAGAATATGAAAAATTAAGTTTGGATATAAAAGGGCATATTTATAGAATGAGAGAGAGTATTTTTAATGCTTTGAGTGAGAAATTAGGAAGTAGAAGAGCTGCGTTAATTACGTCTATGTCTTTTGGATATACTGAATTTTTAGATAGAGAAGATGAAAGTACAATGAAAAATTTAGGAGTGCTACATGCAGTATCTGTCTCAGGACTTCATATGGTTTTAGTTTATTCATTGTTGAAAAAGATGCTAGGTGAAAAACTAGCTCCATTTATAGCTATAATTTATGTTGTTTTTACTGGGGCTGCTATATCCACAATAAGATCTTATATTATGCTTTTATGTTTAAGCTTAGCATTACCATTTAGAAGGACGTATAATCCATTAGCTGGACTGTCTTTAGCTGGGATAATCTTAATTATATATAAGCCTTACAGTGTATTTGAAGTTGGTTTTCAACTCAGTTTTTTATCTACACTGGGAATAATATTATTTAATAAAAAGATAAATAAATTGCTTTATAAGTTACCTAAGATATTAAGAGAGGGAGTAGCTATTAGTTTATCATCTCAAGTATTTACCTTTTCTTTTTTAGTTTTATATTTTAGAGAATTTTCATTAGGTTTTTTAGCAGGGAATTTGATTTTGATGCCTTTAATGAATGCAGTAGTAATTCTAGGTAATATATTAGCATTAACAGTAAAATTTACACTTATCTTTAACTATCTTTCCTTTATTACTTATTATGTAACACTCGCAATTGATTTAATTTCAGATAAATTATTAAGTATTTTGCCAAGTGTATTATATCTAAATGAAATAATTTCAATAAGTTATATTATAATTCTAATAACTATTTATTTTTATAAAAATGGATATAAGAATGTTATCTATTTTCCAATATCAATCATATTTTACTTATTTATAATAATATATAGTCCTATTCCAAAGTTTGAGTATTATAAAGAAGGGATAATTTCAATTAGTTATAAGGGTGAAAGAAATATAGTTGCTATTAAGGAAGGAGTTAATTTAGATAAATACAAGGCAATTTTACTTTCTAATAAGGAATATAAAGATTTTAAAAGGATAAATCTAAATAATAATGATATTAATATAGAAAAGAGTAATAGAGATATTTTATTAAGAAATGGAGTTAATGCTTATATTATAAAGCTATCAAGTGGGAAAATAGATGAAAATTATGATATAATAGACTGTAAATATAGTAACTATGTAAAAATTATTTTATTGAAAAATAAAGTTTTAGTAATTAATTAAGAGAGGTAGATTGCTTTGATAGATTTTGATGTGCTAGAAGGTGAAGTTAAAAAAGGTAAGATTGACAACTCTTATATTTTTTGTGGATTAGATGAAGAACTAATTAAAGAAGGAATAAGCTTAATTGTTAATAATACAGTGGATAAGTCCTTGCTTGATTTAAATTATATAAGATTAGATGGATTAACAACAACTTTCGATGAAATAATGAATGCATGTGAGACCATGCCTTTTATGGGAGAGAAAAAAGTAGTTGTTGTTTATAGAGCAAGTTTTTTAAAGGAAAAAACTGACGCGACCGGAACTAAGGTTTATAATGATATACTAAAATATCTAAAGGACTTACCTCCATATACTGTTTTAATTATGTATTATTTATTTAATGATAAGAGGGATACCCCTAAGAAAAGTAATAAAGTAAAATCTTTAGATAAGGTTTCGAAGGTAGTGTATTTTGATAAATTAAAAAAAGATAGATATTATAAAAAAGTAGAAGAAGTATTTAAAGAAAAAGGAAAAGAAATAGGAAAAGTTGAGTTAAGATATTTTGCAGAAAAAGTTCAAAATAACTTTGATATAATTAGGAGAGAGGCCGACAAGCTTATTTCATATGCTCAAAATAGAACTATAAGCAAGATAGATATAGATAAGCTAATTGCAAATTCCAGTGAAGATGATATCTTCGATTTAATAGATTTTATATCACAAAAGAAGGTAGAAAAAACTTTAGATTTGCTTTATGATTTGTTATCTAAAAGTGATCAGCATATGCTTATAATTTCTAATATAGAGAATAATTTTAAAAGACTTTATGAAATCAAAGTTCTAGTTCAAAATGGATCTGGAGTTAATGATATTTCTAGTAGATTAAAGCTTCCAACTTTCGTATGTGAAAAGTTAATTAATCAATCTAGTAAGTTTTCTATAAAACAACTTCAAAAAATTATGGAAATATGTTTGGAAACAGAAAATAAGATGAAAACAACTGGAGTTGATAAGAATATGGAAATGGAACTTATGATATTTAACATATTTATGACTAAGTAAATATAAATGAAGAATTATTGATAAAAACTCCTACGGGAGTTTTGTTTTTTAAATAAATAATAGCCGATCCAATGGGATCGGCTTCTTATTTGATTACGCCATAGCGTTTAACTTTGCAGCTAATCTTGATTTCTTTCTAGCTACCATGTTCTTGTGACATACTCCTTTTTGAGCAGCCATGTCTAAAGCTTTAACAGCCTTAGGGAAAAGAACCTTAGCTTCTTCTACGTTGCTTGCAGCAACAGCTACTTCAAATTTCTTTACAGCAGTCTTTAAAGCTGATTTGATCATTCTGTTTTGAGCAGTTTTTGCTTCAGTAACTTTAATTCTCTTTTTTGCTGATTTAATATTTGCCATTCTAAATTCACCCCCTTAATAATTTTATTAGGGTCTCTTTGCAGTTTTGGGGAAATCTGCGTTCGAGTTCGTTTTTAACATACTGTATTATATCATTGAAACTTTATAAGTTCAAGTATTAAATTGAAACATTAAGGAAAAATAAAAAGGATAATAGTATTTTTGGGAGGTATTTTTATGATTAATGTAAGGACAGATTTAGCTATAGAAGCTAGAGATATGTACACCAAAGAAAATAAAAGAGAGCTCGATGGAGTTATTGTAGATGAAGAACAAGAAGGCGATATAAAAATAACTACAGTAACTATTGAAAGTGATGAGGCTGGTAAAGAATTAGGAAAGCCTAAAGGTAATTATATAACAATAGATTTTCCTGAATTTACACCTTATGATGGTGAATCTATGGACAATGTTTCATTAGTTGTTGATAATGTTTTAAGTAGGCTAGTAAATATGCCAGAAGAAAAAACTGCACTAGTTGTAGGTCTAGGAAATTGGAATGTAACACCAGATTCATTAGGACCAAAGGTTACAGAAAAAATAATGGTTACTAGACATTTGAAGCAAGTTATGCCAGATGCTATAGATGATTCAGTAAGACCGGTTTGTTGTATATCACCTGGGGTACTTGGTATAACAGGTATAGAAACTGGAGAGATTATAAAATCATTAGTAGATAGAATAAAACCTGATATTGTTATATGTATAGATGCATTAGGTTCAAGAAAGCTTGAAAGAGTGAATAGAACAATACAAATTAGCGATACAGGAATATCACCTGGAGCAGGCGTAGGAAATCATAGGATGAAGATAAATGAAGAATCATTAGGAGTAAAAGTTATTGCTATTGGAGTGCCAACGGTGGTCCATGCAGCTACTATAGCAAATGATACTATAGACCTTGTATTAGATGGGCTTATAAGTAAAGCTGAAAAGGGAAAAGAATTTTATAATATGCTAAAGTCTGTTGATAAACTTGAAAAAAGCCAATTGATAAAGGAGGTATTAGATCCCTTTGTTGGTGATTTAATGGTAACACCAAAGGATGTTGATGCTGTAATTGAAGGATTAGCTAAAATAATTGCAAATGGAATTAACATGGCAGTACAACCTAATTTAGATATGGAAGATATTAATAAGTTTATGAACTAAAAAATTTTTTTAAAAATTATTAATAATTATGTAACTCTCTCAATATACTTATTAGAGGAAGGGGGAGTTGCATGTATTCATTAGGTCAAGGTTTAGCTAATAAGAAAAGAATAAAAAAAGGTAGGAAAATAGGAGCAAGCAATAACTTTAGTGTAGGGTATTTAATTATAATAGCACTCTTTGTAATATTTATTATAAGAGCAAAAAATGTTATAAATAATTATAATGATCCAGGGGGATATGCATACGTTCAGATGCTTAACTTTTCTATGCCGGTAGTTAAAACTCAAGTTTATGATGAAGGTGCATATGTAGAAAATAATCTTTCTTTAAAAAATGTTGTTTTAGAAGCTATTGGAATAAGAGGGATAAATGCGTATAACATAGTTGGTAGAGAAATAGGTCTATTTAGTAATCTATTTGGAGATTCAGCAATAGCATCATCTATAAAACAATTAACACCATTTTCATTGAAGACAGAAAGTATTGCTAGGATGACAGATGAAGAAATTGCTGAATTAAATAAGGTAAGTGCAGCGTATGACCCAAGTTTAAAGAAGACCTTAGATAATTCAAAGATTGAAGTTCTTATTTTTCATACTCATACAACAGAAAATTACTCAGAAAGAGAAAATTTAACTACGGATACTGATTTTAGTATAGTAGGAGTTGGTGAGGTATTAGCAAAAGAATTAGAAGAAGGTTATGGAATATCTGTAATTCATGATAAAACAAATCATAGTGTATCCTATAATGACAGCTATAAGAGGTCAAATGAAACTTTAAATAAGTATATGAATGAATATGGAGATTTTAAGCTAATAATAGATCTTCATAGAGATGGAGTAGATAGTGCTAAAGCCACCCAATTAAAGGATTTATACACTATCAATATGAACGAACAAAACTTAGCTAAGATTATGTTTGTTACAGGACAAAATAGTGAAAGATATGCTGCTAACAAAGCTTTAGTAGATGAACTATATAATACAGCTAATACATTATTCCCTGGAATAATTAGAGAGACTTATGAATATCCAATTGCTGCCACATCAATTAATCATAGTTTAAGTGATAACATGGTATTGCTTGAAGTTGGAGCAAATGTTAATACTGCACAAGAAGCAAAATTAAGCAGTAAATATATTGCAAGGATAATAGCAGAACATTTAAATAGATAAAACATGAATAAAAAATGGTTTTTATGAGCATCCTTTTAGATAGTAAAAATACTAGGGGGTGCTTTTTTGATTAATAAAAAAGTTGTAATTGGAACAATAATTTTCTTAATAATAGTAATATTAGGTTTTATTCAAATTAATATTATTAACACAAAAGCTTTATCACCTATAGGAAATGGTGAAGATAATTATGAATTAGTTAAGGAGGAATTTGGTAAGGATTTTGAAGAATTTATAAAAGATGATGCAGAAGTTAAAATTTATACTCCTAACGAAGAAATTGAAAATACAACTGTCAGAGTTTATAGTAAAGAATTTATAATAAATATGAATAATAAAATTACAGAAAAGTTCTATGAGTTTGGTGGATTTCTATATAATGGATTTAGTAGTATAATGGATAAAATAAGTGGTTCAAGAAATAATAATAAAGATAGTAATAATAATGAGAATAATAATAGTGATGAAGATTTAGATGCAATAATCAATGATTTCTTAGAAAATAAGAAAAATCAATGATTAGAACATATTAACAACTTCATATTTATATTGACATACAACCTAGGCGTTATGTTATAATTTAGCTTGAAAATTATAATGGGGGTGAATTGACTATTAGCTTAGTTTAGCAATAGTTTGATATATGAGTAGTAATAGACAAGAACGTATTAGAAATTTTTCTATAGTAGCCCATATAGATCATGGGAAATCAACCCTAGCTGATAGATTATTAGAAGCCACAGGAACTCTTACGCAAAGAGAAATGGAAGAGCAAATCCTTGATAATATGGAAATTGAGAGAGAAAGAGGAATAACTATTAAGTCACAAGCAGCAAGACTTGTATATAGAAGACCTGATGGAGAAGAATATATATTAAATTTAATCGATACTCCAGGACACGTAGATTTTACATATGAGGTTTCAAGAAGTTTGGCAGCATGTGAAGGAGCTATATTAGTAGTAGATGCAACTCAAGGAGTTCAAGCACAAACACTAGCAAACTGCTATTTAGCATTAAACAATGATTTAGAAATTGCACCGGTTATTAATAAGGTTGATTTACAATCTGCAAGACCTGATGAAGTTAAACAAGAAATTGAAGATATTATAGGTATAGAAGCAGAAGATGCACCATTAATTTCTGCAAAAACTGGTTTAAATATTGCAGATGTTTTAGAAACTGTAGTAGAAAAGGTTCCAGCTCCTACTGGAGATGAGGACGCTCCACTTAAAGCATTAATATTTGACTCTTATTATGATAGTTATAAGGGTGTTGTTTCTTATGTAAGAATTTTTGATGGCGTTGTAAAACCAGGAACAAAAATTAAATTAATGGCAACAAATAAAGTTTGTGAAGTAACTGAAGTTGGTGTATTTACACCTAAGGCACTACCAATTAATGAATTAAGAGCTGGAGATGTTGGATATATTGCAGCTTCAATAAAAAATGTTAGAGATGCAAGAGTTGGTGATACTATAACTGAAGCAGATAGGCCAACAGAAGAGGCACTACCAGGATATAAACCTGCTGTTCCAATGGTTTACTCAGGTATTTACCCAGTAGATGGAGCAAAATATCAAGAGCTTAAAGATGCTCTAGAAAAGCTTCAAATTAATGACGCTGCATTAAGTTTTGAACCAGAAACATCAATAGCATTAGGATTTGGATTTAGATGTGGATTCTTAGGATTATTACATATGGAAATTATCCAAGAAAGAATAGAAAGAGAATTTAATTTAGATATTATAACAACTGCACCATCAGTTATTTATAAAGTAATAAAAACTAATGGTGAAATAATTGAGCTTACAAATCCAACTAATCTTCCTGAAGCAACAGAAATAGATTATATGGAAGAACCAATAGTTAAGGCAAGTATAATAGCACCATCAGATTATGTTGGAGCTGTTATGGAGTTATGTCAAGAAAGAAGAGGAACTTTCATTGATATGCAATATTTGGAAGAAACTAGAGTTTCTATAAATTATGATATTCCATTAAATGAAATTGTTTATGACTTCTTTGATACATTAAAGTCTAGAACTAGAGGGTATGCTTCATTAGACTATGAGTTCAAGGGATATACTCAAACGGAATTAGTTAAACTTGATATTATGCTAAATGGTGATGTAGTAGATGCTTTATCTATGATAGTACCAAGAGAAAAGGCATATGAAAAGGGAAGAGGTATAGCTGAAAAGCTTAAAGAGATAATTCCAAGACAAATGTTTGAAGTTCCAATTCAAGCAGCAGTAGGATCAAAAATTATAGCTAGAGAAACAGTAAAAGCTATGAGAAAAGACGTACTTGCAAAATGTTATGGTGGAGATATTTCAAGAAAGAAAAAGCTGTTAGAAAAGCAAAAAGAAGGAAAGAAGAGAATGAGACAGGTTGGATCAGTTGAAATTCCTCAAGAAGCATTTATGGCAGTATTAAAAGTAGATAAATAATAAATTAAAAATGCTAAGTCCACTGGACTTAGCATTTTTTGATAGATAACTATAAGAGTAAGGTGGTAATATTATTAGAGTATATAAACATTTAAATGTTTATATACTTTATTATATAGAAAAAAGTATTAAGTGTTACAGTGACATTATCTTAGATAAGAGTTATTTATATACTCAAATAAACTTTTAAGATCACAACTTCTACCTATCTCTTTCAAATAATTAATAAACCTATAATCGTCTAATTCGATAAATTTAGATACTCTAGGGCTTATTCTAAAGTAGTTATTTTTCAAAAATTCCCTGCAGTACATATCTTCTAAATTAGTCATCCCATCCATTAAAAGTGCTAATAATGGAGATTTCATCTTAGCGAAAGGATGAAATGACCATTGGAGTATTCCCCACTTTTTAGTGCTCCCTGTTATTTTTTCAGGGCTATCTCCTGTTCCAATAGATAAAAGAACTATATCTTCTATTTTGTATTTTTTTAAAGATGCTAAAGTATATATAAGGGAAATTGCAGTAGGAGAATTGGCAACTACACCTCCATCTATATAATTCTTATATGATGGGAAATATGTAGGTGCAGCCGTACTAGCTAATATAGCATCTATTGCAGTAACATAACTTGTACTATTCTCTGATAAATTGTTAAAGAATACAGGTTGCCAAGAGGTAGTATTTGTATCTCCTAGATAAAATGCTGGAATAAAAATGAATTTTTTAAAGTCATTTATTTTAAAATTCTCATCGAAATAATCTGAAAGTATATTTTTTAAAGCTGTGTTACTATATTTGGGTTTTATAAAATTAAGTTTAGAGTTAGAAAAAACATCTTTTGATAAAACGCTAGAATATAATTTTTTTAAGGTAGCAATAGGAACACCTTTTGCAAGAAGAGCTGCTATTATGGAACCTGTTGAAGTACCTGTAAAAAGATCGATATCGTATAAGAAGTGTGGGTACTTATCAACTATTCTACTGAGAATTTCAATACTTAAAGCACCTTTAATTCCACCTCCATCAAATGAAAGTATTTTAAACTTTTTCATTATTATTACCCCTAAATAATTACTTATATATGATATTCAAAAAAATTTTTATTGACATAAATATAAAGGTAATTAATTCATAAATTTAAAAATATATTTAAATGTAAAGTAAATATGAAGAGGTGGATTTAATGTTAGAGGTAAATAGTAGGGATTTAAAAAAGAAAGGAAAAGTCTTAAGAAATCAAGGGATAATTACAGGAACATTAAAAAGAAAAAGTGGCAATATACTCAATATTCAGATGCTTGGTAATAACTTGGATACATTAATATCTAGAAGTGGGTTGAACATAGTTTTACAAATTAATTTTGGAGGAGAAATAATATCTACAAAAATAGATAGAGTACAAAGAGATGTTTTATTTCATAACATTATAAATGTAGATTTATTAGAAGCATAAAAATGAGATAAATGTTATATTCGTTGCGACCTCGCATTCGCTCCAAGTCGCAGGCATATAATATTTATCTCCTTCTAAACTGAAGGTAATAATTCCTCATTTCATTCAGAATTATAAAAGCTATTAACAGGGAATGTTTTCAGAACTAATCTAAAGAAAAAAATGGAGTTATTGTGATTAAGTGTATCTATTAATTTTACCGTGACTTGGAGTCAATCTGAGGTTATAAGTAAAATTACATAGATACACCTTTTTATTTATAGAAAAGCTTACCTTTCTATTTTTTATTCTTTCTGTATAATAAGGATAAGAGAATTTATTAAAGAAAGAGTTGATAATATGGATAAGAAAAAAGAATTGTCTCTTTATATACATATACCATTTTGTAAACAGAAATGTTTTTATTGTGATTTTCCTTCTTATGCATCTATAGATTACTTAAGGGAAGATTATGTAGATGCTTTATGCAAAGAAATAGAAGATAAGGCTAGTAAATATATTATAAAAAGTATATTTATTGGTGGAGGAACACCATCTTACTTAGAAACCAAAGAAATAGTTAAACTTTTAAAATCTATAAATAAGCTTAACCTTACTGAAAATATGGAGTTTACAATGGAATGTAATCCAGGTGCCTTGGAAGAGGAGAAGTTAAAAGCTATACTAAATGGTGGAGTAAATAGAATTAGTATGGGACTTCAGGCCGTTCAAAATTCATTGTTAAAGGACATTGGAAGAATTCATAGCTATAAGCAGTTTGAGGAAAACTTTAATTTGGCAAGAAAAGTAGGCTTTAAAAATATAAATGTAGACTTAATGTTTGGTCTTCCAAATCAAAAGGTTGATGAATGGAAGGAATCTTTAGAAGTAATTGCTAGACTAAATCCAGAGCATATTTCTGCATATAGCTTAATTATTGAAGAAGGAACAGCTTTTTATAAGCTTTGGGAAAAAGATAAGCTGATTTTACCTTCTGAAGATGAAGAAAGAACTATGTATGAGATAACTAAGGGAATATTAACTAAATACGGATATCATCAATATGAGATATCTAATTATTCTAAAGAAGGATTTGAATGTTATCACAACAAAGTTTATTGGAAATCTGATGAATATTTAGGTCTTGGATCTGCATCTACATCTTTTATAGATGGTAAAAGAATTAAAAATATAGAGAATGTAAAAGAATATATAGATAAAATTAATTCTGGAGAAGAAGTAATAGAGGAGACAACTATAAATACTTTAGAGGATAGTATGGAAGAGTTTGTCTTTATGGGGTTAAGAATTCTTAGTGGAATAAGCGTAAGTGAGTTTAAGGAGAGATTTGGGGTAAATATTGAAAGTATATATAAAGAAGTTATTGATAAAAATATAAATAAAAAATTACTGGTATTAGAAAATGATAAATTAAGATTAACTGAAAAAGGAGTAGAGTTATCTAACTCAGTAATGAGTGATTTTATATTATCTTAAATCGGATAGAAATATTAAGATATATTTAGAAAAATAAAGAAAATAAAGAATAATTTAATAAATTAAAACGAGATTATTTATTTTGTAAATAAATGAAATTGACAAAAAACTTAATAAGGAATATATTGATATTGTAGTCATTAGCACTCGATGATATTGAGTGCTAACAGATAGAGGTGATAATATGGCTATTGATGAAAGAAAAATAAAAATACTACAAGCTATCATTAATGACTATATCATAACTGGGGAACCAGTAGGCTCAAGAACAATAGCTAAGAGATATGACTTAGGAGTCGGGTCAGCTACAATTAGAAATGAAATGGCTGATTTGGAGGAAATGGGTTATTTAGAGCAACCTCACACTTCAGCAGGTAGAGTACCTTCCAATAAAGGTTATAGATTATATGTAGATGAATTAATGGGTACTGGAAGGCTAACTAAGGATGAAGAATTAAAAATTAAAGAATATTTAATTAATTCTGCAATGTATGAGGTAGATAAGATAGTAAAAGAAGCTTGTTCACTTCTTTCAGAACTAACAAATTTAACTACAGTAGTACAGACTCCTTCAGTAAGAAGTAGTTATATTAAATCAATTCAATTACTTCCGATTGATAATTATAATTTGGTTTCAGTTATAGTTGCAGATAGCGGTGTTATTAAAAATCATAGAATAAGAGTAAATAACATGCCAGAGCCTGAGACTATTCAAATGATAAATAATGCTTTAAATGTTAGACTTAGAAACCTAACTATTGAAGAAATTAATTTAGAAGTAATAAATAATCTTAAGCATGAACTTAAAGGTTTTGATGAAGTATTTAATGGTCTTCTACCAGCTTTATATGAAACTTTAAAGGAGTCTAATAATACAGAAGTATTCGTTCAAGGTGCAACTAATATATTTAATTATCCTGAGTACAATAATATTGAAAAGGCAAAGGAGATATTATCTTTAATAAATGATAGAGATAATCTATTAGATTTAATTGAACCTGGTACTGATATTACTATTAAAATTGGAGAAGAGAATTTCTTCCCAGAAGCAAAAGATTGCTCTATTATATCAGCTGAATATTCTGTAGATGGTAGACCTATTGGAAAGATTGGATTAATTGGACCAAAGAGAATAAATTATTCGAAGGTTGTAGCAATTATGAATGAAGTTATGAAAGAACTTAACAAAAGTTTAAAAAATCAAATTATAGAATAAGAGATGAGGTGTTTTTGTGGAGGATATAAAGGAGAGATTAGATAACCAAGTTGATTCAGAAGAAACTATTGAGGTTACTAATGAAATTGAAACTGAGATAATTGATGAATCAAATTCAGATATCGAATCAGATTCAGTAAATTCTTCAGACGATATGGCAGAGGGCTCTTCAGATGATATAGTTGAAGAAAATAATGATAAGGAAAATGAATTAAATATTATGCGTAAGTTAAAAGATGAAAATAAGAAATTAACAAATGAAGTAGATGCTTTAAAAGAAAGATTACTTAGATTAACAGCAGAATATGATAATTATAGAAAAAGAACTTCTAAAGAAAAAGAAGGTATATATACAGATGCTTGTACAGACGTTTTAAAAGAAATGGTACCAGTACTTGATAACTTGGAAAGAGCGATTTCTGTAGAAGGTAGTGTTGAAGATATTAAAAAAGGAATAGAAATGACTATTAAGGGTTTTAAAACATCTTTTGAAAAATTAGGTGTAGAAGAAATAGATGCTGATGGTGAATTCGATCCAAATTATCACCAAGCAGTAATGCATATACAAGATGAAAATCTTGGAGCAAATTCAATAGCAGAAGTATTCCAAAAGGGATATAAAAGAGGCGATAAAGTAATTAGATATACCGTTGTAAAGGTAGCTAATTAAATTTAAGACATATTACAAAACTTTTATATAGAAGATATATTTAGGAGGAAAATAAATTATGGGAAAAATAATAGGAATTGACTTAGGAACAACTAACTCATGTGTAGCTGTTATGGAAGGTGGAGAACCAGTTGTAATCAGTAACTCAGAAGGTGCTAGAACTACTCCATCAGTAGTTTCATTCCAAGCGAATGGAGAAAGATTAGTAGGACAAATCGCAAAAAGACAAGCGATTACTAATCCAGATAAGACAGTAATCTCAATTAAGAGACACATGGGAACAAATTACAAGGTTAATATAGATGGAAAAGATCATTCACCACAAGAAATATCAGCAATGATACTTCAAAAAATTAAAGCAGATGCTGAAAGCTATTTAGGAGAAAGTGTAACTCAAGCAGTTATAACAGTTCCTGCATATTTTAATGACTCTGAAAGACAAGCAACTAAAGATGCTGGTAGAATAGCTGGGTTAGAAGTTTTAAGAATAATAAACGAACCAACAGCAGCTGCATTAGCATATGGATTAGATAAAATGGACACTAACCAAAAGATATTCGTTTATGACTTAGGTGGTGGTACATTTGACGTATCTATCCTAGAACTTGGTGATGGTGTATTCGAAGTTTTATCAACAAATGGAGACACTAAACTTGGTGGAGATGACTTTGACCAAAGAATTATGGACTTTATAGCAGAAACATTTAAGGCTGAAAATGGTATAGATTTAAGAAATGATAAGATGGCACTTCAAAGATTAAAAGAAGCTGCTGAAAAAGCAAAGATTGAATTATCTTCATCAATGCAAACAAACATAAACTTACCATTTATAACAGCAGATGCAACAGGTCCAAAGCATATAGATATGAATTTAACTAGAGCTAAATTTAATGAAATTACTCATGACTTAGTTGATAGATCAATACAACCAATGAAGAAAGCATTATCAGATGCAAATCTTTCATTAAGCGATATAGATAAGGTAATATTAGTTGGAGGATCTACAAGAATTCCAGCAGTAGTAGATGCTGTTAAGAACTTTACTGGAAAAGAACCTTCAAAGGGAATTAACCCAGATGAATGTGTAGCAATAGGTGCTGCTATACAAGCAGGTGTATTAACTGGAGAAGTTAAGGATGTATTATTATTAGATGTTACTCCATTAACATTAGGAATTGAAACATTAGGTGGAGTTGCTACACCACTTATTGAAAGAAATACTACAATTCCTACTAAGAAGAGTCAAACATTCTCAACTGCAGCAGATGGTCAAACATCAGTTGAAATTCACGTAGTTCAAGGTGAAAGACAAATGGCAGCTGATAATAAGACATTAGGAAGATTTACTCTATCTGGAATAGCTCCAGCACCAAGAGGAATTCCTCAAATCGAAGTTACATTTGATATAGATGCAAATGGATTAGTTAAAGTATCAGCTTTAGATAAGGCAACTAATAAAGAAGCTAATATCACTATTACAGCATCAACTAACTTAAGTGATGAAGAAGTTGAAAAGGCAGTAAAAGAAGCAGAAAAATTTGCTGAAGAAGATAAGAAGAGAAAAGAAAAAATAGAAGTTAAGAACAATGCTGATCAAGTGTCATACCAAACAGCTAAGGCTTTAGAAGAATTAGGTGATAAGGTATCAGCAGATGATAAGGCTAAAGTTCAAACTAAATTAGATGAATTAAACAAAGTAAAAGATGGAGAAGATCTTGATGCTATAAAGAATGCTATGGAAGAATTAAATAAAGAATTCTATGCAATATCATCTAAGATGTATGCAGATGCTAATCCAAATGGAGCAGAAGGTGCAGGTTTCGATCCAAACAACATGGGAGGAGCAGGAACAAATAGTGCTCCACATGATGACAATGTAGTAGATGCGGATTTTGAAGTAAAAGACGATAAATAGTTGTAACCTATTAATCTAGTATATATAATATATGAGGGAAGGCAAAAGTCGTCTTCCCTTTTATAAAGTTTAAAAAATGGTGGTGAAAATAGATGGCAAATAAGGACTATTATGCAGCCCTTGGACTTGAAAAAGGAGCTTCAGATGAAGAAATAAAAAAGGCCTTTAGAAAGTTAGCTATAAAGTATCATCCTGATAAAAACCAAGGTGATAAGGAAGCTGAAAATAAATTTAAAGAAATAAATGAAGCATATCAAGTACTTTCAGATCCAGATAAGAAAGCAAAATATGATATGTATGGAACAGTTGACTTTGATGGTAGTGGTTTTGGAGCTGGTGGATTTGGCGGCTTTGATTTTTCTGATATTGGAGGATTTGGTGATATATTTGAAAGCTTCTTCGGCGGCGGAGGCGGCGGAAGAAGAAGAAATGGTCCTCAAAGAGGTTCTGATTTAGAATATACTATTAATTTAACTTTTGAAGAAGCTGTTTTTGGTGTTGAAAAAGAAATATCAATAGATAGAAGTGAATCTTGTGAAACTTGTAAGGGAAGTGGAGCAAAGGCAGGTACATCTAAGAAAACATGTCCAACATGTAATGGTCAAGGGCAAGTAAGAGTACAAAGACAAACTCCTTTAGGAAGTTTTGTAAGCACTTCAACTTGTAATACTTGTGGTGGAAGTGGAACAGTCATAGAAGAGCCATGTACATCTTGTCATGGAAGAGGTCATGTAAGAAAGACTAGAAAAATTAAGGTTAATATACCAGCAGGTGTTGATACTGGAAATGTTATGCCTTTAAGAGGACAAGGAAATCATGGAACTAATGATGGCCCTCCAGGAGATTTATACGTAAGAATTAATGTAGCCCCTTCAAAGAAGTTTGTAAGAAAAGGAAATGATATATATATAGATACTCATATTTCTATGGGTAAAGCCGCTTTAGGAACAGAAATAACTGTTGCTACTGTAGACGGAGATGTTAAATATACCATTCCAGCAGGAACTCAATCAGGCACATTATTTAGATTAAAAGGAAAAGGAATACCTAGAGTAAACTCATCAGGTAGAGGCGATCAATACGTAAAAGTTATAGTAGATATTCCTAAGAATTTAAATGAGAAACAAAAAGATGCTTTAAAGGCCTTCATGGAAGCGTGTGGAGAAAATGTTGGTGAAGGAACACCACAAAAAAAAGGCTTAAAAGATTTATTTAGAAAAGAGAATTAGCGTATGCTAATTCTCTTTTTTGTATAATCATAGATTAATTGTATTTTTGATTAATAATAAACTACTGTGTGTAAACTACATAATAAAATAAAAAAAACATAATAATAATAGTAATGATAATAGGTGATTCTTATTGTTATTATATGAAAATCAAATAAATAGTTAGCTTTTTTAATGTTATTATTTACAGTAGCAGAAATTAGTTAAGAGGTGGCAAAATGGAAAATTTAAAAGAAGTTCTATATGGAGAGATTGAAGGATTTAGAGAAAAAGGTCATAAATTTGTTAATGGTGAAATGAACTTAATGCAGTTTAAACATGACTCTGGAGGTTTTGGGGTTTATGCTCATAAGGGTGGAAAGGAATTTATGATAAGACTTAGAATTCCTTCAGGGATAATGAGAATAAGTGAAATGTTAAAAGTGTATGATTTTGCAGAAAGATATGGATTAGAAAAGATTCATTTTACAACTCGTCAAGCAATTCAACTACACGGATTAAGTATAGATGAAATTTGTGATTTGATGAAGGAAGCTTTAGATAATGACATATATACTAGAGGTGCAGGTGGAGATTATCCTAGAAATGTAGCTATGTCTCCATTATCGGGAGTAGATTCTAAAGAGGCTTTTGATGTTACTCCGTATGCAGTTGCAATAGGAAATTATTTTTTAGAAAGAATTTATACATATAAGCTACCAAGAAAACTTAAAGTTTCAGTTTCAAGTGGAGAAGAAGATGCTGCACATTGTACAGTTCAGGACTTAGGTTTCGTAGCAGTAAATAAAGATGGAAAAGAATATTTTGAAATTTATTTAGGTGGGGGATTAGGACAAAATCCTAAGATGTCAGTAAAATATCAAGATCTAATTGAGCCTAAAGACATTCTATACTATGTAGAAGGTATGGTTAGGATGTTTATTGCTGAAGGTGATTATGAGAATAGAAATAGGGCGCGTATAAGATATATATTAGACAGAATGGGAGAAAAAGACTTCTTAGATTGTTATGGAAAACATGTAAATGAAGTTATGAAAGAAGAAAAACTAGATATAACTGTAGAGCCTAAAGTTTATAATAAAGAAGGAACAGAAATTGAACTAAAGAATTCAAGATTATTCAAACAAAAACAAAAGGGTCTTTACACAGTTTATCTACATCCGATTGGCGGGCAATTGCCAATTAAAGATTTAAAATTAATTATAGATTTAATAAGCAAATTTGAAGATGTTGAGATTAGATTAGCTATGTCTGAAGGTATCTATTTTAGAAATTTAAATGGAAATGAAGCAGAAAAATTATTAGATTTGACTGAAAGTATGGGGGCTAAGACTAAATTTGAACAAAGTATATCTTGTATAGGAATTCCAATTTGTCAAATAGGATTATGTAATAGCCAAGGAACTTTGAATGCGGTTATAGATTATTTTAAAGAAAAAAATTATAGACTAGACATCTTACCTAAAATGCATTTTTCAGGTTGTCAAAACTCTTGTGGAGTTCATCAAATAAGTGCTATAGGCTTTACTGGAAAGAAAAAAAGAGTTGGAGATAAGGTGGATGAATGCTTTACTTTATTTATCGGTGGAGCTTATGGTGTTGGTGATACTAGACTTGGAGTGGAGTATGGAGATCTTCCAGCATCAATTATTCCAGAATTCTTACTTGAACTTGCTAAGAATGTAGAAAATGCTAATTTAGAATTTATCAATTATGTATCTGATAAGGAAGATGAATTTAGAGAATTAGTTAATAAATACGCAGTATAATTCATTTAATATGTTATCCTAAGTTCAAAAGATGTATTTTAGAAGTAATCAATATTTGCAAATAATAGTTATTAGATTTATAATAGATATATAAAATATGGTTATTTTAGAAAAAATTAAAATATAAAATTAATTTAGGAGGAAGATAAATGAAAATGGTAAAGTTTCAAGGAGCACCAATTACATTAGAAGGAAGTGTACTATCAGTAGGAGATAAGTTACCAAACTTTAAAGTTACTACAAACGACTTAGGAGATTTCACTGAAAAAGATTCAAAGGGAGTTAGAGTATTTTTAACAGTCCCATCAATAGATACACCAGTTTGTGATATGGAAGTTAAAACTTTCAATGAAAAAATTGATGAATTAGAAGGGGTAACTTGTTATACTGTTTCAATGGATTTACCTTTTGCTCAAAGTAGATGGTGTGCATTAGAAGGTGTAGAGAAGGTTAAGACTCTTTCAGATTATAAAGATAGAAGTTTTGCACAAGCTACAGGAACATATGCAAAAGAACTTGGATTATTAACAAGAGCATCTTTTGTAGTTGATTCAAATGATAATGTAACTTTCGTTGAGTATTTAGATGAAATAACAGATCAACCAAGTTATGATAAGATTTTAGATGCAGCTAAGTTAGCAAAATAATATGTTGATTTAGAGTCATATTTTTATGTAAATTAATAACAGTATTTAAGACGCTAAGAAATTAGCGTCTTATTTTAGTTTGGAATTATTTAAAAAAAGATATTAGAATAAACTTTTTAAGTTAATACCTAGACAGAAAGTTAACATAAGTGTAAAATATTAAATTAGTCAAATATCTTTGAAAGGACTGATTTTAATGGAAGGAACATGGATTGAAGTTAGAGTTATAACTAAAAGTGAAGCTCTAGAACCAGTTTCAGGAATTTTTTATGGATTAGATTGCAAGGGAGTTGCAATTGAAGATCCAAATGACATATTAGATAGAGAGCAAGGACCACTAACTTGGGATTTTGCAGATATAAATGTATTAGAACATAAAGGTGAAGTAGCTGTAGTTAAAGCTTATTTCTCTGAGGAAGATAATATAAATGAAGTATTAGAATATATTAATGAAAAAATGAATGAACTTAAAGACCTTGGAATAGACACAGGACTAGCAAAGGTTGAAAGTGAAAAAATGTACGAAGAAGATTGGGCGAATAATTGGAAAAAATACTATAAACCTACTAAAATTGGAGAAAGAATAGTAGTAAAGCCTATTTGGGAAGAATATGAAGCAAAGGGCGATGAATTAATATTAGAACTTGATCCAGGGATGGCCTTTGGTACAGGAACTCATGAAACAACAAGAATGTGTATTCAAGCTTTAGATAAATATGTAAAAGAAGATACTACTGTTTTTGATGTTGGATGTGGGTCAGGTATTCTTGCAATTGCAGCAGCTAAGTTAGGAGCAAAAATGGCTGTAGGGGTAGATTTAGATCCAGTTGCTGTTGAATCTGCAAAAGAAAATGTAGAATTTAATAAATTAGATAATATACAAATCTTATATGGTAACTTAGTAGAAGTAATAGATGGAAAAGCAGATGTAGTGGTTGCTAATATAATTGCTGAAGTAATTTGTATATTAACAGAAGATGTGAAGAGAGTATTAAAGGAAGAGGGATATTTTATAACTTCTGGAATTATTCACGATAGGGTAGATATGGTTACGAGTAAGCTACAAGAAACAGGATTTGAAGTAGTAGAAATAAACAAAGATGGGGAATGGAACTGTATAGTTGCCAAATTAAAATAGTTTTAAGGAGATTGTTCGATGCATAAATTTTTTACTCCTAAAGAAAATTTTATAGAAAGTACAGCAAAAATTTTAGGTGATGATGTAAAACATTTATATAAAGTGTTAAGGCTAAATGAAGGGGATAAAATAGTCTTAAATAATTGTGATGGAGATGAGTTTTTAGCAGAGATAAGAACTATTACAAAGCAAGAGGTAATAGTTAATATAGAAGAAAAACTTGAAATAAATAATGAAAGTGATGTTAAGATATATTTATTTCAGGGGTTACCAAAGGCTCAAAAGATGGACTTAATAGTTCAAAAAGGAACAGAACTAGGTATAACTGAATTTATACCTACTTTGACAGAAAGAGTAGATATAAAACTAAAGGGTGATTTTAAAAAGCTAGATAGACTTAATAGAATAGCTTTAGAAGCTGCAAAACAAAGCAAAAGAACTATTATACCTAAGGTTTCTGAACCTATTTCTTTCGAAGAAGCTTTAATGAAAATGAAGTCTTTAGATTTGGTTGTAGTTCCTTATGAAAATGCAGAAAACTTTGGAATAAAAACATTATTTAATGATAAAAGTATTGATACATCTAAAATAAAAACAGTTGGAATATTAGTTGGTCCAGAAGGTGGATTTGAATTAAACGAAATAGATATACTAAAAGAAAATGGTGCTTATATAGTAACTTTAGGAAGTAGAATTCTTAGAACTGAAACAGCAGGTTTCGTTGCTACTTCTTTAGTTCAATATGAGCTTGGAGATTTAGGAGGAAATTAATGATGAAAGTTGCATTTTCTACTCTAGGATGTAGAGTTAACGTATATGAATCAGAAGCTATGGCTGAAAAGTTTATAAGAGAAGGATATGAAGTTGTAGAGGCTAGTGAAAAAGCAGATGTATATGTAATAAATACATGTACAGTTACTAATATGGGAGACAAGAAGTCTAGACAAATAATAAGTAGAGCTAGAAGATTAAATGAAAATGCTGTAATTGCTGTTGTTGGATGTTATTCTCAAATAGCGCCAAAAGAAGTTTCAGATATCCCTGGTGTTGATGTAGTTTTAGGGACAAGAAACAAGGGCGATGTAGTTTACTATGTAAATAAAGCAAGAGAAGAAGGTAAATCACAAGTTCATGTAGAAGGTGTTCTTAAAAATAAAAAGTTTGAAGAACTTAATATTGAAGAATATCAAGATAAAACTAGAGCTTTCTTAAAAATTCAAGATGGGTGTAATAGATTTTGTACTTATTGTATAATTCCTTACTCAAGAGGATCAGTATGCTCAAAGGATCCTAATAAGGTAATAGAAGAAGTTAATAAATTAGCTGAACATGGATTTAAAGAAATTATATTATCTGGAATTCATACAGCATCATATGGATTAGATTTAGAAGGCAATGTGAATCTTATAAATATTATTGAAGAAATAGAAAAAGTAGAAGGCATAGAAAGAATCAGAATAGGTTCTATAGAACCTGCATTCTTTACTCCAGAAGTAATAGAAAAGATTAAAGGCTTTAAAAAACTTTGCCCTCACTTCCATTTATCATTACAAAGTGGATGTGATGCAACACTTAAAAGAATGAATAGAAGATATACTGCAGAAGAGTATGCAGCAAGCGTTGAATTATTAAGAGAGACATTACCGGATGTTTCTATTACTACAGATGTAATAGTAGGCTTCCCAGGGGAGACAGAAGAAGAGTTCAATGAAACGTATGAATTTTTAAAGAAAATTAAACTTACTAAAACTCATGTATTCAAATATAGTCCAAGAAAAGGAACTAAAGCTGCTGATATGGGCGATCAAATAGATGGTAGCATCAAAGAAAAGAGAAGTAAGCTTTTAATTGAATTAAGCAATAAAAATGAAAAAGAATTTATAGAAAAGTACATTGGAAAAGAAATGGATGTTTTAGTAGAAACTGAGCTTAAATCACAGCCAGGAGTATATGAAGGATATACAAGAAACTATATTAAAGTTCATGTACCTTGCACATGTGCCGATGTAACTGGTAAAATAGTAGATATAGAGATAGAAAAAGCAGAAAATGAATATGGAATAGCAAAACTGTTATAGAATGAATAATGCGTAATGCGTAATGCATAATAAAGGAAATAATTCGGCAGAAGCTGAATTATGAAAAATTTTAAGAAACTCAGCCGTGCTGAGTTTCAACAACAATTATCAATTATCCATTATGCATTATAAATTAGTTTGAAGGGTGGTGATTTTATGAGTTGTATTTTTTGTAAAATAGTAAACGGAGAGATTCCTAGCAAAAAAATATATGAAGATGATAAAGTACTAGCATTTCATGATATTAGCCCAGCGGCTCCTGTTCATTTTTTAGTAATTCCTAAGGAACATATTGCAAGCGTGAATGAATTAAACGAAAAAAATGCTGATGTTATTTCACACATATTCTTAGTTATTAATAAGATAGTAAGAGAATTAAACATTGCAGAAACAGGCTATAGAGTGGTTAATAACTGCGGAAAAGATGGCGGTCAAACGGTAGATCATATGCATTTCCATGTATTAGGTCAAAGGGATTTAAAATGGCCACCAGGCTAAATTGTTTCTATCAAATAGTTGACTTTAGGGGTTAACTATTGTATAATATAGCGTGTGTTATTAAGCCCGTAGCTGAGTTAAATTAATTAATTTGAGCTAGCGGAGGGAGGGATAATAGATGTCAGAAATAAAAGTTGGAGAAAACGAAACACTTGAAAGTGCATTAAGAAGATTCAAGAGAAAATGTGCTAGAGCAGGAGTTCTTTCAGAAGTTAGAAAGAGAGAACACTATGAAAAGCCAAGCGTGAAAAGAAAGAAAAAATCAGAAGCTGCTAGAAAGAGAAAATTCAAGTAGAATAATTTTGATTTAAATTTCAATGTAACTTAATTAATTAAGTAAGCTATTATTGGAGGCTATATTTATCCAATAAGTCTAAGTGTATTATTTAATACATTAAGGTTGAGGACTATAGTTTATATGTTTATCAAAAAAAGTGTAAGAATGTTTATACTTGAATTGAGGGAATAAATGAGATTGTATTTATACAAATCTTGTTATAGTACCTTCCTCAGCAGTAAATAAAAGAATAATAAAATTATTAAAGAAACGGCTACACCATAAGTGGTTAATAACATTTGTAACTTTATAAGATTAATATTAGCTGATAAATAAAAGCAAAAGGAATTTATTCCTTTTGCTTTTTGCTTTTTATAAGTAATTTTCTATATATTTTTATCATAAAGTACTATGAGTGAAAATATAAGGAGAGAAAAATATGAAGGATAAGATTGAAAAAGGTAGAGAGCTATTAACGGAAAAATTCGATTTTCCAAAGGATGTAATTTTGAATCTTCCGAAGATAACTATTATAGGAAATGATGAAATTACTATAGAGAATCATAAGGGCATTATATTGTTTGAAAGAAATATAATTAAGATAAATACTAAGGTTAAAATTATCAATATTGAGGGAGAAAATTTTGAAATATTGTATATTGGAGATTCGACTATAACAATAAGCGGAAAATTCAAATCAATTAGTTACGAGGTGTAGTATGGCGACTGGGGTTTTTGAAAGTGGTAGAGTCATAGTTGAAATTAACATATTAAGACCTGAAAGACTTTTAAACATATTATGGAGTGAAAATATCAATATTATTAATGTGAAAAGAATTGATGTAGCAACAATTAGGATAACGATAGATTATGAAGATTATGATAATCTAATAACTACAGTTAGAAAACTGAATGGAAAACATAAAATAATAGGTAGTAAAGGAACTCTATTTCTTATAGGAAAATTAAAAGGTAAGTTTTTCTTAGCTATAGGGGGAGGACTATTTGTTGTTTTACTTTTATATTTCTCAACATTTGTATGGAGTGTAGAAATTACAACGAGACAAAATGTATCTCCATATGAAATAAGACAACAACTTTATTCAATTGGAGTTAAGCCGGGAATAAGTAAGGAAATGATAGATTTTAAAGAGATAGAGAAAAAATTAGAAAACATGAACTCTGATATATTATGGCTTAGAGCGAGAGTTGAGGGGTCAACATTAAAGATAGTTATTGAGGAAAAAGTAAATCCTCCAGAAATAAAGGAAAAAGAATATGGTAATTTAGTTGCAAAGATGGATGGAGAAGTAAGTAGGGTTTATACATTTTCAGGAAGGGCATCAGTCCATCCAGGGGACTATGTACACGCGGGAGATATAGTAATACAAGGAATAAATGGGAAGGAAGAAGAACCTTATGAGGTTACTCCAGATGGAGTAATAATGGCAAATACATTTTACGAAAAGAGTATGCTTGCAAATGTTAGTGGTACTGAGGTTAAAAGAAGTGGAGAAAAAGATAGCGACATTTACTTATCTTTCTTTGGGAAAAAAATTTATCTTAAAAAAGCTATAAAAGGCTTTGTTGAATATGATAAAATAGAGGAAAGTGGAAAGTTAGTTACAAAAGTAAATTATTATGAAAAAAAAGAATTTCCAATAGAGTTATCAAAAGAAGAGATAATAAATAATTCCGTAAAAGCATTAGAAGAATCTCTTTATAACAACTTAACAAGAGAAGCAAAAATTGTTGATAGAATAGTTACTACAAAAGAAGATTCAAATGAAGGGTTAATAGTAAATGTAGTTTTTATAGTAGAACAAAATATTGTTAACAACGAACCAATTGATTATTAAACTATGTGGTTAAAGGAGGATAAACTTGTTATTAAAGAAGGATAAGAAAAAAGATGAGAAGAAAGACACGAGAGGATATAAAAGAGTTCTTATATATGCAACGGTATTTTTAATTACTTATGTAATTTTATTAACTACTATTTCACCCAAAAAGCATAACTTAGAAGTTGGAGATATAGCAACTGTAGATATTAAAGCACCGATAGATACTGTAGATGAAATAGCAACACAAGAAAAAATAGAAGAAGCTATTGCCAAAGCAAAGGGAGATATGCAGTACACCGTAAAAAGTGAAGTTAAAACTCAGGCGGTTGATAATATAACTAAATTATTTAATAAGGTAGCAACTGAAGTTGCTTCAAATAAAGATAGCAAGGAAAAGCTTACAGAAATAAAAAAGGTTGATGAATTTAGGCTTACAGATGAAGAATATAATATATTATTATCTATAGAAACTTCAAAGGTGTCAGATATTCAAAGTAAAACATTAGAGGCTTTAGATATGGCCTATAAAAATAATATAGAAGAAAATGATTATGAGGCTTTGCAAAAGGCCAAGGATTTAGCAAGTCAAGCACTTATTAGCTATAATTTAGAGAGAAGCTTAGAAGATACATTGAAGAGTATAGTATATTCTCAAATAAAAGCAAATCTTTTTATTGATACTGAAAAGATGGAAGAAAATATAAAGGAAGCGCAAAAAAATGTTCAGAAGGAAATAATAAAAAAGAATCAAATTATAGTTAAAGAAGGAGAACCTATAACTGAAAGGCAAATAGAGTTATTAAATGAACTAGGATTGTTAAATACGGGCATAACAAGAAGTTATGTATTATCCCTTATATCATTAGCGGTACTAATTGCTTTAGTGTTATTCCTAGAATATACTTATCTATATAGGGAAAGAATGGATATATTTAAGAGTAATAAGCTAATAATATTAATAAGTAGTATAAATATTATTAGCCTCATGCTGTCTTTAGGTTTAAATATAATATCACCTTATTTAATACCAAGTATATGTGGAGCAATTTTAATGACTGTACTTATAGATTATAGGGTATCACTAGTTATTAATTTAATGAACTTAGTATTTGTTTCAATAGTTGTTAGCTTTGATCCAGCTGTTATTGTTTTATCGATGATAGGTGTTGTTTTAGGATCAATAGCAGTCAAAAAGGTTCAACAAAGAAATGATATTATTTATTCAACTATATATATTACTGCTGTGTTAGCTATTTTAGTTATGTCTGTAGGAATGATTTTATCTAATAATTTAATGGAAAATCTTATTCAAGTATTGTATACTTCTGTAGGAGTAATAATATCAGGAATATTATCCGTAGGGCTCCTACCATTTTATGAATCAATTTTTGATGTGGTAACTAATATAAAGTTATTAGAATTATCAAATCCAAATCAACCACTTATGAAAAAACTTTTAATGGAGGCTCCTGGCACATATCATCATAGTATGATGGTGGCTAATTTAGCAGAAGCAGCAACTGAGGCAGTTGGGGGAAATCCAGTATTAGCAAGGGTTGGAGCTTATTATCATGATATTGGAAAAACTAAAAGACCATATTTCTTTGGAGAAAATCAATTAGGAAAAGAGAATCCTCATGATAGGATTACTCCAAACTTAAGTACATTAATTATTTTATCTCACACTAAAGATGGAATAGAAATGGCTAAAGAGCATAATATACCTAAGATTATTCAAGATATAATAGTACAACATCATGGGACAACTTTAGTTAAATATTTTTATTATAAGGTTAAGAATTCTGCTGAAAATCCTGATGATGTTAAAGAAGAGGACTTTAGATATTCAGGACCAATTCCAGATACTAAAGAATCTGGAATATTAATGCTTGCAGATAGTGTTGAGGCATCAGTAAGATCAATCCCTGAGCCAACTAAGGATAAAATTGAGAATATGGTAAACAATATAATAAATGATAAGATAAGTACTAATCAGTTAATCAATTGTGATTTGACTTTAAAAGATATAGAAATAATAAGAAAAAGCTTTTTAAAAACTTTAGATGGAATATATCATCATAGAGTAGAATATCCAACTGAAAAAAAGTAAAGAATTATACTTTATAAGAGTTTATATAGGAGGGTATTAACCCTCCTATAATTATGTATAAGACTAATTATAATAAAGGAGTAAAATATGTTATATACTGAAAATAAACAAGATAAAATAGAAGTAACTGAGGAGTTTATAAATAAGGTTTCAAAGGTTTGTGATTTTGCCTTAAAAGAAGAAGGCGTAGATATTGATTATCAAATATCATTACTATTTGTTGATAATAATGAAATAAGAGAAATAAATAATGAAACTAGAGGAATAGATAGAGAAACAGATGTACTATCATTTCCTATGTTAGATTTTGAAGAAAATAAGGTTTATAAAGATATGTATTTAGACTTTGATTTTGATGAGACATTTAAGGATGGAGATGAATTAATACTTGGTGATATGGTTTTATCTTTAGAAAAAGCTTTAGAGCAAAGTGAAGAGTATGGGCACTCATATGAGAGAGAAGTTAGTTATTTAATAGTTCATTCAATTTTACATTTACTTGGTTATGATCATATGATAGACGAAGATAAAAATAAAATGAGAAAAAGAGAGGAAGAAATATTAAATAAATTAGATATTAGGAGATAATACTATATCAAGGGGGAAGTTTATGAAGATTAAAAAGTTGGTGGAAAGCTTTAACTATGCTATAGAAGGTATTATTCAAACTGTTAGAACTCAAAGGAATATGAAGATACATTTATTTGCAGCTTTATGTGTCCTTGTTGCATGCTTTGTAATAGATATATCAAAATTGGAGTTTCTTATATTAGCAATTACAATAACTATGGTATTGGCTGCCGAAGTAATAAACACTGCTATAGAGGTGACTATAGATATGTCTACAAATCACTATCATCCATTAGCAAAAATAGCTAAAAATGCAGCTGCAGGAGCTGTATTAATTACAGCAATAAATGCTTTAGTAGTGGGGTATATTATATTTTGGGATAAGATTTCTTTAATTTCATATGATGTTATTCATAAAATGAAACAATCAGAACCTTATATGGTATTAATCGCGTTAGTAGTTGTTGTTATAGTAACATTAATAGTAAAGTCTATTTTTGGAGAAGGAACTCCATTGAGAGGTGGAATGCCTAGTGGTCATAGTGCCTTATCATTCTCAATAGCAACTGCAATTTCTTTAGTAACGGAACAACCTATATGTATAATGCTTAGTTATTTAATGGCATTAATCACAGCTCAAAGTAGAGTGGATTCAGATACTCATTCAATTTTTGAAGTGATTGTAGGAGCTTTATTTGGTACTTTATTAACATTATTTATATTTGTTATTTTTAAAATTTAATTTTTATAAATTGATGATAAATTTATGTAAGAATGCTATAATTTATTAAAGAAAATTTATAAAATAGTTATTTTTAAATATCCCAAGTAAGAAATACTTATATTGGGCTAAAACTAGGAGGAAAAATGTTTAAATCAGGATTTGTAACGATAGTTGGTAGACCTAATGTTGGGAAATCGACTCTATTAAATGAGATAATGGGAGAAAAGCTTTCTATAGTATCAAACAAGCCTCAAACAACTAGAAATAATATACAAACAATATTAACTGGTGAGGATCATCAAATTGTATTCGTTGATACTCCAGGAATTCATAAACCTAAGCATAAATTAGGTGAATATATGGTTAATTCAGCAAAGGATTCAATTAAGGAAGTTGATCTTGTATTATTTTTAATAAACCCTGAGGAAGAAATAGGAAGAGGGGATAAATTTATAATTGAGACCTTAAAAACTCAGAAGGCACCAATATTTTTAGTAGTAAATAAGATAGATGAATTCACTCAAGAAAGAGTGGCAAAAACTCTTCAAATGTATTCACAAGAAATGGAGTTTAAAGAGATAATTCCAATATCAGCTTTAAAAGGTAAAAATGTAGATAGATTAGTTGAATTAATGATAGAAGCTATGCCGGAAGGACCTAAATACTATCCGGATGATATGATAACTGATGTTCAAGAAAGATTTGTAGTATCAGAGATAATTAGAGAAAAGGCTTTAAGAACATTAAGAGAAGAAATACCTCATGGTATAGCAGTAGATATAATTCAAATGAAACAAAGTCCTAGTGGTACATGGCATATTGAAGTAGATATGCTTTGCGAAAAAGATTCACACAAAGGAATCATAATAGGAAAAAATGGGCAGTCTCTAAAGAAAATAGGAGAAACTGCAAGATATGAAATAGAAAGATTCTTAAATGCGAAAGTTAATCTTAAGATATGGGTAAAGGTTAGAAAAGAGTGGAGAGATAATCAAGCCCTATTAAAGGAGCTAGGATACAAGAAGGTAAAGAAATAAGGGGATGATTTTTCTGTCACTACATAAGGTGAATGCTGTAGTTATTAAGACTATGGAATTTAAAGAAAATGATAAATTAGTATGGCTATATACGGATAAATTTGGAAAGATAACAGCTATAGCAAAAGGGGCTAGAAAGAGTAAGAGTAAATTTTTATCTATTACATTGCCCCTATGTTATGGAGAGTATGTTTTATTTAAAGGGAAAAATTTATATAATCTACAAGAAGGTAAGATAACAAATTCTTTCCAAGGGTTATTAGATAATTTAGATAAGCTTACGTATTCATCTTATATTTGTGAACTAATAGATATATGTGTTGAAGAAGGAGAGATAAATCACCATTTATTTAAGAGTTTCTTAACGTGTATGTATTTACTTAATACAGATGTGTTAGATTATGAAATGTTAATTCGATCCTTTGAACTTAAAATTTTAAAAGAAACAGGATATGACTTGAATTTAGATAGTTGTGTGAAGTGTAGGAAAAAAATTTCTGTATCTAACTATATATCCCTTTCTAATTATGGAGGGGTATGCGAGGAGTGTCCTAGGGAACATGGTATTTATATTTCTAAACCAGCATATAATTCAATAAGGTTTTTACTTAAGACACCTATGGATAAAATTTACAAACTAAATATAAAAGATGATGTTAAAAAAGATATAAGAAAGATAACTACTTTCTTAATATCTTCTAATTATTCTAAAAAACCAAAGAGCTTAGAAATGTTAAATTATATAAAGGAGTGAGTATAGATGGAAATAACTTTAGAAAAAGTAGATCAAGTGAGAGAAAGAACAGGAGTTACATATGCAGAGGCGAAAAATGCGCTTGAAGTAACAAATGGTGATGTATTAGAGGCTATTATTTATATCGAGAATATAAAAGAAGAAGATGCTGAAGCTAATAGTAAATTGAAATCAGAAAGTTTAGATGAATTTAAAACTTGGATTAAAGATTTAGTTAACAAGGGTAATGTAACTAGAATTAGAATAAGTAAAGATGGAAAAGAAATAGTAGATGTACCTGTAAATGCAGGAATAGCAGCAGGAGTTATTGCAGTTATTTTCCCAGCACTTTTAGCTTTTGTTGTAATTGCTGGTGTAGTTACACAAGTAAAAGTAGAAATAACTAAAGCTGATGGCACTGTTGAAGTTGTAAATAAGTATATTAGTAAGGCTGTAGTAGATATTAAAGATGCAGCAACTGATATGGCAGAAAAAGTTAAGAATAAGGTTGATGAAGTAAAGAATGATAAATTCTCTTCTGATAATCATAAGGAATCTAGAGACGATAAAACAGTAGATAGTAATTCATTTACATATACTGTTAAATTTGACGAAGATGAGGAAAATGAAGTAAAATAAAGATAAACAGTAGTAAGATAAGAATAAAGTGAAAGAAATGGGAATATTCAGCTAATATGATTGATTATTCAGAAAATTAAGTATAGTCAAACTTTTATAAAATGATATAATTAGTATGTGATATCGAAGTAATCAAAATTATCTGAATATTCCTAGTAAGGCTGTAAAAGCTAGAAAGAGGGATAAATTTGAAGTTATCAGAAAGGCAAGAAGAAATAGTTAAGATAGTTAAAAAAGGACAGCCTGTTACAAGTGAAGCTTTAGCTGAAAGACTTGGAGTAACAAGAGCCGCTTTAAGAGCAGACTTAGCTATTTTAACCATGATAGGGATATTAGATGCTAAACCTAAGGTTGGTTATGTTTACTTAGGAGAAGCACAAAGTACTAGGGTGTTAGAAAATATATCTAAGGTTCTAGCTGGAGAAATAATGTCAAAACCAGTTACGGTAAATGAAGAAACTACAGTGTATGATGCAATCGTATTCTTATTCTTAAATGATGTAGGGACCTTATTTATAGAAAGTCATGGGATTTTAGTAGGCGCTGTTTCGAGAAAGGATTTCTTAAAAACTGCTATAGGGGGAACTGATATACATAAGGTTCCTGTTGGAGTTATAATGACAAGAATGCCTAATATAGTATGTGGGTTTGCAGATGATAGTGCTTATGACTTGGCAAAAAAGATAATTGAACATGAAATAGATAGTATTCCGATAGTTGAGAAAATAGAGACTTCACAAACAGAAAAAGTTAAACTAAAGATTATTGGGAAAATATCAAAAACTAACATAACCAAACTATTTGTAAAATTGGGTGAGGGTAATTAAATAATTATAAGTTAGCTACAGTATAAAAGTACTGTTAGTATATATATCAATTCGTTTGAACGGAGGAGTATTGAGATGGAGACAAAGAAGTATGTTTACCTTTTTAATGAAGGGAATGGGTCAATGAAAAACCTTCTAGGAGGTAAAGGAGCAAATTTATCAGAAATGATTCTACTAGGAATCCCAGTACCACAAGGATTCACAGTTACTACAGAAGCTTGTAATAAATATTACGAGGATGGAAAAGTGATTGCACCAGAAATTATCGAAGAAATTCATCAAAAAATATCTGATTTAGAAGAGCTTACAGGCAAGGAATTTGGAAGCTTAACTAAACCATTATTAGTATCTGTAAGATCAGGTGCTAGAGTATCAATGCCAGGTATGATGGATACAGTTTTAAATCTTGGCTTAAATGACAAATCAGTCGTTGCTATGGCAGACTTAACAAATAATCCAAGGTTTGCATACGATTCATATAGAAGATTCATTCAAATGTTTTCTGATGTTGTTATGAATATTGAAAAGAGATTATTTGAAAATCTAATAGATGAGTTAAAAGAAGAAAAGGGTGTTGAAGTTGACACTGATTTAACTGCTGATGATTTAAAGCTTTTAGTTGAAAGATATAAAGCTCTTTATAAGAAAGAAAAAGGGGAAGAATTCCCTCAAGATCCTAAAACTCAATTAATTGAATCTATAACAGCTGTATTTAGATCATGGAACAATCCAAGAGCTATAGTTTATAGAAGATTAAATGATATTCCAGGTGAATGGGGTACAGCAGTAAACGTTCAAGAGATGGTATTTGGTAATAAGGGAGAAACTTCAGGAACAGGAGTTGTATTCTCAAGAGACCCTGCAACTGGAGAAAATGTAATATATGGTGAATACTTAATGAATGCTCAAGGTGAAGACGTTGTTGCTGGTATAAGAACACCACTACCAATATCTAAATTAGAAGATCAAAATCCAGAGATATACAAACAATTCACTGATATTGTTAATACATTAGAACATCACTATAGAGATATGCAAGATATGGAAATAACTATAGAAGAGGGTAAGTTATATTTCTTACAAACAAGAAATGGTAAGAGAACTGCTCAAGCAGCATTAAAAATAGCTGTTGATTTAGTTGAAGAAGGAATGTTAACTAAAGAACAAGCTATATTAAAAGTTGAACCAAATCAATTGGATTCATTACTTCACCCAGCTTTCCATACTGATGATTTAAAGAAAGCTACACCTATAGCAAAAGGTCTTCCAGCATCTCCAGGAGCTGCATGTGGTAAGATTGCATTTACTGCAGAAGAAGCTAAGGAAAGACATGAAAAGGGAGAAAGCGTAGTTTTAGTAAGACTTGAAACTTCACCAGAAGATATTGAAGGTATGATAGCAGCAGAAGGTATATTAACTGTAAGAGGTGGTATGACATCTCATGCAGCAGTTGTTGCTAGAGGAATGGGAACTTGCTGTGTTGCTGGATGTGGAACTTTAAAAGTTAATGAAGAAGCTAAGACTTTAGAAGTTAATGGAAAAGTATATACTGCAGATGATTATATTTCTATAGATGGATCAACTGGTAACGTTTATGGAGAAGCTGTTAAAACAGTAACACCAGAAATATCAGGTCATTTTGCTACATTTATGGCATGGGCAGATGAAATAAGAAAATTAAAAGTTAGAACTAATGCTGATTCTCCAAGAGATACTGTTCAAGCAGTTGAATTTGGTGCAGAAGGTATTGGTTTATGTAGAACTGAGCATATGTTCTTCGCTGAAGATAGAATATTAGCTGTTAGAGAAATGATAGTTGCTAAGAATGAAGAGCAAAGAAGAAAAGCTCTTGAAAAATTACTTCCAATGCAAAGAGAAGACTTTGTTGGAATCTATGAAGCATTACAAGGAATGCCAGCAACTATAAGATTCTTAGATCCACCACTACATGAATTCTTACCTCACAATGATGAAGATATTCAAGCATTAGCTGATGAACTTGGAATAACTTTTGAAGAGTTAAAAGCAACAGTTAATGAATTACATGAATTCAATCCAATGATGGGTCATAGAGGATGTAGATTAGCAGTTTCTTATCCAGAAATAGCTGAAATGCAAACTAGAGCAGTAATTGAAGCTGCAATAGAAGTTAAGGCTAATAAGGGTTATGATGTAGTTCCAGAAATAATGATTCCACTTGTTGGAGAAATTAAAGAATTAAAATATGTTAAAGATGTAGTAGTTAAAACTGCAGATGCAATAATAGCAGAAAAAGGAGTTCAATTAGAATACAAGATTGGTACTATGATTGAAATTCCAAGAGCTGCATTAACAGCAGATGAAATTGCTAAGGAAGCAGATTTCTTCTCATTTGGTACAAATGACTTAACTCAAATGACATTTGGATTCTCAAGAGATGACGCTGCTAAATTCTTAGGAAGCTACTATGAAAATAAAATTTACGAACAAGATCCATTTGCTAAGTTAGATCAAACTGGAGTTGGTCAATTAGTTAAAATGGCAGCTGAAAAAGGAAGATCTGTTAAGAGCGATCTTAAGCTTGGAATATGTGGAGAACACGGTGGAGATCCATCATCAGTAGAATTCTGCCATAACATTGGATTAGACTACGTTTCATGTTCACCATTTAGAGTACCAATTGCTAGATTAGCAGCTGCACAAGCACAAGTAAGAAATAAAAGATAATAATTAAAAAAAGCTACCCACAGGGTAGCTTTTTTAATGCATAATGAATAATGCGTAATGCATAATTATGGATGTAATTCGTTCCGAATTACTAAAATATATATTTTAGAAACTCCTAGCGGAGTTTCTTCTTTAATTTTACATTTTTCATTATTCATTTTACATTGTGCCATAGCACATCTTATATTTTAACGTTGTAATGAAGTCTAATTGAGTTTATAAGTTCGTAGGTAAAATCTAATTGATTTTTACTTTTGTTAAGACTTTTTTCCATTAAGGATATAAAGGAATTTTTATTGCATTTCTTTATGTTTTTATAGTAATCTCTAGATAATTTCCAGAACTTTTGAGGAAAAGCAATATAGGCTAAGATGAATTTTAGATCTGAATCAGTTAATTCATTTTCAGTTCTGTACGTATCTAATATTTGTAGAGTTAAATCAATTTGCCAATTAGTATTTTCTCTCTTTAATAATCTTCTTAAAAAGTAGGATATATCCCTAGCTGAAAAATCCATTTTACATTTATCAAAATCTATTAGTGAAATACTATTATTATTAATTAAAATGTTTTTATTTACATAATCTCCATGGCAAAGTGAGCGTGATAGATTATCTAAATCAATAGAGGAAGATACTTCAAAAGATAATTTAGCAAGCTCTAAATTTTCATCTATATTATCTAAAAAAAGTTTTGAAAATCTATCATCATACTTATGAGCATTATTTATACTAAGTAATAATTGATGAAAATGTTTTGTTATAGTTTCACTATAATTTTCAAACCCTTCCCTCCTAGCACTACCTTCTATTGGTAAAAAGTTTCTAGAAGTTTTATGTAATCTTCCGAGAGTCTTAGAAGATAATAAGATATGATTTAAATTATCAAAATCACATTTTTCCCCATCAAGCCAAGGAGTTAAAATAAATAACATACCTTTATACTTAACATATCTACTTCCTGTAATAGTTGGAAGTAACTTTGGAACATCAATTCCATTTCTAAAGCACCATTCCATTGTTGAATAGACATATAAAAGATTTTCTTCATTATAGTAAACTTTTTTTAAACAATATGTCTTGTCATTAGAATCTATTTTATAAACTGCCCTTTGTTTTTCTGTGTTCTTAAATTTTACATTAATGATAGAAGAATTCTCCAAGTTATAGTAAATTAGAATCTCATTTTTTAATTCATCTACAGGAAGTAACTCGTCTTTTACATTAAGCGATAAGTTTTCCATTATTCTCTCCTTAACAATTACTTATTATTAAGATATTAGTAAAAAAAAGAAAATATTCTAGGTATTAAATATATTATTAATAAATATGTTTAAATAGAGGAAAATAGAGAAAAATATAGAATATGTAATATAGAGGTGAGATATATGAATGTAAGAGAAAAAATGGAAGGTTTTGAAAGGTTGACATTGATCCCACAAGCACAATTTAGTAGCGAAACCTTAGGAAGAAAAAGGAAGGAAGAGCAAATTGACCCGATGAGAACTTGTTTTATGGTAGATAGAGATAGAATAATTCATAGTAAATCTTTTAGACGTTTAAAACATAAGACTCAAGTTTATATAAAGACTTTTGGTGACCATTATAGAACAAGATTAACTCATACATTAGAAGTATCTCAAATAGCAAGGACAATAGGATTAGGAATTGGTTTAAATGAACAATTGATAGAAGCAATAGCAGTTGGCCACGATTTAGGTCATGCAGCTTTTGCACATAATGGAGAAGAAGTGTTAAATGCTTTTCTGGATGAAGGTTTTAGGCATAATGAACAAAGTGTTAGAGTTGTAGAAAAATTAGAGAAAAACGGAAAGGGCCTAAATCTATCTGAAGAAGTTATTGATGGTATACTACATCATAGCGGCTTAAGTAACAATAGCAATAATAAAGCGAAAACATTAGAAGGAAGAGTTGTTAAAGTTAGTGATAAAATTGCCTATTTAAATCACGATATAGATGATTCTATAAGAGCAGGACTTTTAAGTGAAGATATATTACCAAAAGAAGTAATAAAGGTACTTGGAGAAAGTCATTCTAAGAGAATAGAAACTTTAGTTAGAGATGTAGTATTAAATACTACAGAAGCTATAGAAAATAATGAAATTGATATAGCGTTTAGTAAAGAAGTTTGGGAAGCTATGACAGAGCTTAGACGCTTTATGTTCAAAAATGTATATTTAGGAGATATTTTAAGAGTTGAAAGAGATAAGGCAAAATTCGTCTTGGAAAACTTAATTAATCATTATTATACTCATGAGAATGAACTTCCAGGAATATATAAAGAAATAGCAGAAGAAGAAGGTATAAAAAGAGCAGTTGCAGACTATATATCAGGAATGAGTGATGATTATTGTTTAAATACATTCAATTCTATTTTTGTTCCGAAATTAGTAATCTATTAATGATAAAAATAATTAAGGATGCAGGAATTTTAAAATTGATAAAGAATATAGATAAAGAAGTTTTAATAAAAAATAATAAAAATATTTATTTAAAGAAGGATATTAATAAAAAATGTCGAAATAAATATAAGTTGACGAAAATTATAAGTAAGGAGGTGAATCTCCTTGCAGATTTCTGAAGAGATTCTAGAAAAAATTAAAGAAGAAAATGACATAGTAGATGTAATATCTGAGTCAGTTAGGCTAAAAAAGGCTGGAAGAAGCTTTTCAGGATTATGTCCATTTCATAATGAAAAATCGCCTTCTTTCTCTGTTTCACAAGAAAAACAAATATATAAATGTTTTGGTTGTGGTGAATCAGGAAACGTAATTACTTTTGTTATGAAAAATAAAAATATGAATTTTATAGATGCCGTTAAATATTTAGCAGATAGAGCTAATATATTATTAGAAGATGAAAATAGAGTAAATCCAACAGCCAAAAAAAAGGAACTACTTTATAAAGTAAATGTAGAAGCGGGTAGGTTTTTTTACTCAAATTTAAGGTCTAATAAAATAGCTATGGAATATTTTTTAAATAGAGGAATAAGGCAGGAAACTATAAAAAGATTTGGTTTAGGATATGCAAAGGATAGTTGGAACAGCTTATTATTTCATTTAAGAAAACAAGGCTTTAGTGAAAATATATTATTAGAAGCTGGGCTAGTTTTGACTTCACAAAAAACAGGAAATAAATATGATAGATTTAGAAATAGAGTAATGTTTCCAGTTTTTGATTATAGGGGTAAGGTAATAGGTTTTGGTGGAAGAGTCTTAGACGATTCTAAACCAAAGTATCTAAACTCACCTGAAACATTAGTTTTCCAAAAGGGAACTAATTTATATGGTTTAAACTTTGCAATCAAAAGTAATATGAAGGAAAGATACTTCATTATGGTTGAAGGATATATGGATTTAATAACTTTGCATCAGTATGGAATTACTAATGTAGTAGCCTCATTAGGAACTGCATTGACAGTGAATCAAGCAAGGCTATTAAAAAGATATGCAGATAAGGTTATTATATCTTATGATGCAGATATTGCTGGGCAAGCAGCGACTATGAGAGGATTAGACATCTTAAAGGATGTAGGATTTGACGTAAGAGTATTAAGCATACCACAAGGAAAAGATCCTGATGAGTATGTTAGAAGTAATGGAAAAGAAGCATTTATTAAATTAATAAATGAAGCAGAAGGCTTAGTAGATTACAGAATAAAAAAAGCTGGAGAAAATATAAATTTTAAAGATAGTAGTGATTTAGCGAAATATGGGGAAATAGTTACTGAAATTTTAGCTAAAGTAAATCCAGTTGAAAAAGATATCTATATTAAGAAGATATCGGAGAATACAGGTATAAGAGAACAAGCATTATATGATTTATTAGCAAGAGAAATGACAAAAAATATGAAAAATCAAGAATTTATGAATAATAAGGAAGAAAATGGAACAAAATTATATAAGGAGCCTACTTTTGTAAAGGCAGAGAGAGCTTTATTAAAACTATGTTTGAATGAAGAATATTATGATTACATTGTAAATTTAATAAACCAAGATGAGTTAATTCTTCCAGAACATAAAGAGATTTTTTCTATCATTAAAGAAGCTAAAAAGGGAAATATAAATAATATAAAAACTTTTTTAGAATCAAAATGTACAAATATAAAAACTATTGAGGAAGTTGTTAAAATAAACGAACAACAAGTACTTGTAGGAAAAGATAATAAGAAATTAATTCAAGATTTGATAAAACAAATAGATGTTTATAAATTAAACCAAAGATTAAAAGAATTAAAACAAAAGCAAAAGCTTTTAGAAGCGCAGGGTAAAATTGAAGAGTCAATACAAATTGCTATTGAATTAAAAAATTTGATGAGAAGCTAAAGAGAGGTGTAGGTACAGTTGGCAATAACGGAAGGAGGTAGAAATATGTTAGATGAAAAAACAAAAGCTAAGCAGGTTAAGAAGGATAATGAAGAAAGAAGTAATAAAATGAATATAGTGAAGAATCTGCTTGATAAAGGAAAAAAGAGTGGAACTTTAACATATAAGGAAATAATGGATGAACTTGAAAGTGTAGAGTTAAGTCCAGAACAAATTGAAAAAATATATGAAGTATTAGAGTCTATGGGGATAGAAGTTATTGGTGAACCAAATGGTGAAGAAGAAATAGAAGAAGAATTAGACTTAACTATTCCTGAAGGTATTGCTATAGATGATCCAGTTAGAATGTACTTAAAAGAAATTGGAAAGGTTCCTCTATTGTCATCCGAAGAAGAAATAGATTTAGCAAATAGAATTGAGCAAGGTGACCAAAGAGCTAAAAAGAAATTAGCTGAAGCAAACTTAAGACTTGTTGTAAGTATTGCTAAAAGATATGTTGGAAGAGGAATGTTATTCTTAGATCTTATTCAAGAAGGTAACCTAGGCTTAATTAAAGCTGTAGAAAAATTCGATTATAGAAAAGGCTTCAAATTCTCAACTTATGCTACATGGTGGATAAGACAGGCAATTACAAGAGCAATTGCTGACCAAGCAAGAACTATTAGAATACCAGTTCACATGGTAGAAACTATAAATAAGTTAATAAGAGTTCAAAGACAATTATTACAAGAGCTTGGTAGAGATCCATTCCCAGAAGAAATTTCAAAGGTTATGGATTTACCAGTAGATAAAGTTAGAGAAATTCAAAAGATTGCTCAAGAACCTGTGTCACTAGAAACACCTATAGGTGAAGAAGAAGATTCACATTTAGGTGATTTTATACCAGATGATGATGCCTTAGCACCAGCAGAAGCAGCTGCATTTACAATGCTTAAGGAACAACTAATCAATGTTTTAGATACTTTAACTCCAAGAGAAGAAAAGGTATTAAGACTAAGATTTGGTTTAGATGATGGCAGAGCAAGAACTCTTGAAGAAGTTGGTAAAGAGTTTAATGTTACTAGAGAAAGAATAAGACAAATTGAAGCTAAAGCACTTAGAAAGTTAAGACACCCTTCAAGAAGTAAAAAATTAAAGGATTATTTAGATTAGCACCTACTGGTGCTAATTTTAATTTAGCAAGGAGAAGAAAAAAATGGAACTAAGCAAAAGATTAAATTTTATAATTGATAATATTGAAAATACATCGATTTTAGCGGATATAGGAACTGATCATGGATATATTCCTTTATACGCTACACAAAATGGTTTATGCAATAAGGCTATTGCTATAGATATTAATAAAGATCCTTTAGATAAAGCTAGACTTAATGCAATTTTAGAAGGAGCCGGAGATGAATTAGAATTTAGACTTGGAAATGGATTCCAGCCTATAGAAGAAGGTGAAGTGGAAGTTGCTATAATAGCTGGTATGGGAGGAAATTTAATAAGAGATATACTTGAAGAAAGTATTGATAAAGTAAGCTCATTAAATTATTTAATACTTGTACCTGCACAAAATCCAGAAGTGCTAAGAGAATATCTTTATAATAATGATTACGAAATAATAAAAGAAGACCTTTGTGAAGAAGAGGGAATATATTATGAGCTTTTTAAAGTTAGAAAAAAAGCGGGAGAATCAATTGGACTAGATCCAATTTATTATGAAGTTAGTCCTAAATTATTAATGCAAAAGCATCCATTAATGAAAGATTATTTAAATTCTAAAATAGAAAATTATAAAAAAATACTTAGTTTTATAACAGAAAGTACTATAACTGCTAAAGAAAGAAGAGCGTCAGTAGAAGAAAAAATTAATATAATTTCAAATATGATGAATTATTTATAAGGAAGTATGATTATGAAAAGGGTTAAGGATATTATTGAAATAATGGAGGAATTTGCTCCAATAAACTTAAAAGAGGATTTTGATAATGTTGGCTTAATGGTTGGGGATAAAGAAAAAGAAGTTAAGAGGATTCTTTTATCTTTAGATTGTACATTAGAAGTAATTGAAGAAGCAAAGAAAAAGGATGTAGATTTAATTATAACACATCATCCATTATTATTTAAAAAGCCTAGTAGTATCACAACTGATACATTAACTGGGAAAAAAATAATTGAACTAATAAAAAATGATATAAATCTTTATTCAAGCCATACCAACTTAGATTCAGCTAGTGGTGGACTAAATGAAACTATAGTAAATATATTGGGTTATGAATCAAAAGAACTTATTGAGGTTAATAAGAATGCAAGAAATTCAAATGAAGGTCTTGGAAGAATTATTAGATTAGACGAAGAGATAACTTTAGAAGATTTAGTAAAACAAGTTAAAGAAAAACTTAATATTGAAGGTTTAAAAGTAGTAAAAGCTTCTGAAAAGGTAAAAAATATAGCTGTTATTAATGGTAGTGGAAGTAGCTTTTTTGATATAGCTTATAGAAAAGGTGCAGATTGCATAATAACAGGAGATACAACTTATCATTTCGCAAGTGATTATAAAGAAATGGGAGTATCTATTATAGATACTGGACATTTTTTATCTGAATGGATTGTATTTTTAGAAGTAATAAATAAATTGCAAGATAAGCTGAAGGATATAGAAATTATTGTTTCAGATTGTAGTAAGGATCCATATACTTTTGTATAGAATAAAATAGGCATCATATATTTGATGCCTATTTTAACTTTTTACAATTACTTAGCATATATTATTAATAAGAGAATAATTTAGGAGATGTGCTATGGGGAAATCTTATTATAAAAGAAGAAAAGGATCATGGTCAAAAGTATTCCAAGATGGAATTAAGGATATATTCGATGGCATAGGAAAAAAGATTGGTGAGGGAGGCCCTATTTTTTTTAGGAACTGTATTAATCCTGCAGCAAGGCTAGTTATTTTCATACTATTAATACTTACTCTTTTACTATCAGGAATAGGGTTTTATACATGGATTATTTTAATTATGTTAGTTATAATACTTCAATTTGTTTAAATTGTAAAAAAATTCATTTGTATTATTTCGAAAGATGTGTTAAGATAATTTTTGCGAGTAAGACATGCAATCGCTGCTAGACCTAGATCTAGTAGAGGAAAGTCGGAGCTCCATAGGGCAGGGTGCTGGATAACGTCCAGTCAAGGCGACTTGAAGGAAAGTGCAACAGAGAGATACCGCCTTAAGTAAGAAGGAATACATTCTAATAAATTAGAATGTATAAGTTCCACTAGTCAAATCATAGATTTGGAGTGTCACTTAAGGTAAGGGTGGAAAGGCGAGGTAAGAGCTCACCAGCATCATGGTGACATGATGGCTATGTAAACCCCACCTGGAGCAAGGTCGAATAGGGAAACATTTAGGAGTTGCCCGCTCCGTTTCCGGGTGTACCGCTTGAGCTTATTGGTAACAATAAGCCTAGATAGATGATTGCTTAATACAGAACTCCGCTTACGGCTTATCTCGTACATGGAAAACACTAGCTTAACGGCTAGTGTTTTTCTTTTTTTTTATTAATAAAAAATTATTTTATTAAGGTAAATATTAACATGATTATTATACATAGCTCAACACATAATATGATATGAAATGAATTATAGGTGGTGATTAAATGAGAACACTTTCTGAAATAGAAAATCTATCATTAGCAGTAGTACTAAAAATGGAGTCTGATGGCTTGATTATGCAAAGAGCAATAAATACTCTAATATCAGATGAGGATTTGAAAAGGCAATCGGAAGCTAGTATATTGGCATCAGAGGGAAGAATTAAAGCTATACAACAATTTATAGTTGAGAATAAAATACCGGTTGCTAAGGAGGAATAGATATTATGAGAAACATGATAGGGAATCTTATAAAGAACAATGCAGATATAGATGATAAACTAATAATTTCTAGTATGCTTTCAGCAGCAAAGGAAGCAGCAGATATGTATCTTAACTCAGCTTTAACAAGTAGTACACCTGAATTAAGAGCCATATATTCGGCATCGTTAATACAAATGGTTGAAGGACATACAGCACTTACTGAATTAAGTGTTACTAAGGGGTGGATTAAGCCATATGATACTCCTATACAACAATTAACATGTTCTTATAATGAATCAAACAACGTTATTAATGAAAAATAAATAGTTATATTTATAAGAGCTCTAGAAATAGAGCTCTTTTTTCTTATTTCACAATATGCAGTTTTAATGCAAGAAGAATTAGCTAAAAAAGAAGAATATTATTACATTATAGGTAAAAGTTATACAGAATAGCTGTCCACAAATATGGTTAATATAGTATTGTAAACATATTAAGGAGGTGAAAGATATGGCTTCAAATAATAATGGAAGAAATAAAAACTTAGTTCCAGAAGCAAAATCAGGTTTAAATAGATTAAAAAATGAGGTTGCTTCTGAAGTTGGTATTTCTAACTATGAATCAGCTGATAAGGGTAACCTAACTTCAAAACAAAATGGAAGTGTTGGTGGAGAAATGGTTAGAAGAATGGTAGAACAATATGAGAAGCAAATAAAATAATATTTAATAATGATTCTTTAATATAGTTCAAATAAAATACATTCGTAAATATATAATAAATATGATTAAATATAATTTAATTTTATTTATATTAATAGCATAATAAGGACTAGTAATTTAACAAATTACTAGTCCTTCTATTTATGTTCATAAACATCTCATTTGAATTGAAATGATTTGAAAAATTATAATAAGAAGGTTCTACTATGCAATACTTAGGCATACAATGTACCACTAAGCAATATTTAGGAGGTGCAAGTATGGCAGAAAGACTAAGAATAATAATAGAGTTTTCTAAGAATAAAGAGAGGGAATTAAAACTTTATAGTAAGTTATTAGAGTACTCTGTCCCATCCGTAGCGGTTAAGGATATGCTATTAGGATTAATACCTTTACCTGATATAAAAGAAGCAAGTGTTGTCATAAAAGAAGAGTAATATTGATACAGTGGGGATAGTATAGTGAGATATTTATGGAGAATAATTTTAAAAGGTTAAGAATAGTGGAAAGAAGTGATGGAGAGTAATGAGTAAGATAATGAAGTTAGTAAATTTCATATTTAAAAAGAAAGTAAATTTACTTGACGATAAATTCGAATTTAGACTCAATTCAAATGAAAAGATTTTAATAAAAAAATATTGTGATTTGAAAAATATCTCAGTTAGTGAATTCTTTAGAACTTTAGCTATGAAAGAAATAGATAACTTTATTGATATGAATGTTTAAATTGTTAACATAAATGTACACATAAGCATATTATGTTTATATAAATATCTAACTATACAACCTTGGAGGTGTGATTTTGAGTAATTTTTGTGAGGTTTGCAATAGATTTGCTGAGATACTGGGAGCTGAAATATTAAGTAAAGATAATAATGTATGTACAGTAACCTTTAGGAGAAATATAAGAGCAGAAATATTAGGTAGAAGAACAAATTCACCACTTGCTTTATCAGCACTATTTTCTTTTGAATGTCCAGATAGAAATGGTAGAACTCTAAATCTAGGAGAAACAGTTATACTTCAAAATGAAATAAATGACTTTATATCTGTGTTAAGAGAAAAAGGAATAATAGTGACTGCATTGCACAATCATTGGCTATTTGAAAATCCAAGATTAATGTATATTCATTTTGAATCCATTGATAGACCTTTAGATTTTGCAAGAAAGGTAGCTGAAGCTTTAAAAGTTCTAAGAAAATAGAATAATAAATATTAGGAAATTTCATTTTTAATATATAATATACTTTAAAAGTAAAATATGTTATATATTTGTTAAAAACAAATATATAAATATGTAAGAAAATGTGTAAAAGTATTGACTATATGTATGTATAGAAATAAAATAAAAGAAGGACTTGTTAATAAGTAAATATCCACCCACATTATTAACAAGTCCTCACAATCAATAATGAAAAGATAACACCTAATAGCTACAATATTAGGTGTTATTTTTCGTTAAAAGTAATATATATAGTTGAATTAAATGTTAGAGACAATATAAATATAGAAAAATAAGAATTTAAGAATAATATTTAGAGTATGTGGAATAATAATTGCATTGAAAAAAATAGAGGTGAAAAGAATGCTAATTATTATAATGATGGCATGGCTAATAGGAATAACTTTAATTCTTATATTCTTTAGAGGCGCAACTAGGAAAGAAAAAGAAATGGAAATAAATACTGCAATCAACTTAAATAAGCGTAATATGAGATAGTACGTAAGAATCCTAGAGATAGGATTCTTTTTTATTTTAAAAATAAATAGAGACAAATATAAATATAAGTTATAACTAAACCCTTGTATAAATATGATGTAATATAGAAATTATCTGAAAATTTTTATTGATTAAGATATATTAGGGGGAGGTAGTGGTATGGAAAATATATTTACTATATTTATAGTTGCTTTAATAGCTGAGAGTGTTTGGGAAACATTAAAGATGATATGGCAGCAAGGAAAAATATCAATAGATAGGATAGGTGCTTTAGTAGTATCTCTAGTTATATGTATAGGTACTAGACTAGATATATTGAGATTACTTGAAATAGATACTATAATACCATTTTTAGGGGTAATACTAACTGGTATTTTAATTTCGAGAGGATCTAATTTTGTGCATGATTTATTGGTGAGAATAGGGCAAGGTAAAGATAATATAAAAAGTGAAAATATTAAATAAGACGATATTTATGATGAATAAAAAGAAATGACAGAGTCAGGTAGAAAAGCAGTATGTATAAAATCTACCTGACAAAATAATTAACTAATAACTATATGATAGATTAAGGACAAGTTTTATGTCAAATAAAAAAATATTAAAAATAAATAATTGATAATAAATAATAAATGTTATTAATAGATACTAATTGCTTGATTTATAAAACTAGAATACTTATACTAAAAATAAACAATACTATAAGAAAGGCTGGTTTTATGAAAGATTTATTTACACCTTACGAAATGAAGGGGCTTAAATTAAAGAACAGAATAGTTTTTCCTCCTATGTGCCAGTACTCAGTTGATAAGAAGGATGGAATAGCTACAGATTGGCATTTTATTCATTATGTAAGTAGGGCAATAGGCGGAACAGGATTAATCATTATTGAAATGACAGATGTTGAGCCAGATGGACGTATTAGTGATTACGATTTAGGGCTATGGCGCGATGAGCAAATAGAACCTTTAAAGAGAATAGTTGATGAATGTCACAAATATGGAGCAAAGGTAGCAATACAGATTGCTCATGCTGGTAGAAAGGCAGAGGATGCAAAAGTTCCAGTGGCACCGTCAGCAATACCTTATGACGAGACGTATAAAACACCAAGAGAATTAACTACAGATGAAGTAAAGGAAATGGTAGAAAAGTTTAGGATGGCAGTTAGACGCGCAGTTAAGGCTGGTTTTGATGCAATTGAAATTCATGGAGCACATGGATATTTAATACACCAATTTCATTCGCCATTAACTAATAAGAGAGAGGATGAATATGGAAAGGATTTGACTAAGTTCGGGTCGGATATAATAAGAGCAGCTAAAAGCGAGATGCCTGAAAATATGCCATTAATTATGAGAATTTCTGCTGTTGAGTATGTAGAGAATGGATATGGGATAGAAACTAGTATTAAACTGGCAAAAGCATATGAAGAAGCTGGAGTGGATATATTTCATATAAGTGCTGGAGGGGAGGGAGCAATTGCGCCTTCAAGAGACCCTGGTAACCATGCTGCATATCAACTTCCATATGCTAAAGAAATAAAAGAAAATGTAAATGCAGACATAATTGCTGTAGGTAGGTTAGAAGAACCAGAGCTTGCTAATTCAATAATAGGAAATGAAGAGGCTGACCTAGTAGCTATAGGAAGAGGTATGTTTAGAAATCCTTATTGGACTTTAGACGCAGCTATAAAGCTAGATAAAAAAACACAAGTTCCTAATCAATATATGAGAGGTTTCCCAAAAAATATTAAAGAGGAATAGGTGATGAAATGAGAAGTATAAAGTATCCTGCTATTTATAAACATTTTAAAAATAATTATTATGCTGTAATGGGTGTAAGTAAGCCCATTGAAGATAATGGCTTAATGACAAATGAAATTAAGCTACAAGCTTATCATACAGAATCAAATAATGATATAAATATATATAAATCTGGAGATTTATATTATCATGACGAAAATTTACAGGAAAGTTTAGTTTTATACAAGGCTCTTTATGACGATAAAGGAATTTACGCTAGACCTATAGATATGTTTTTAAGCGAAGTAGATAGAAATAAGTATCCAAATGTAGAGCAAAAATATAGGTTTGAATTATTTAATTAAGTTTAGAAAGTTGCTAATATCAAATATTAGCAGCTTTTTTAGTCTAAAAATATTTAATAGATTTATTTAATAAGAATTTACATATTAAATAATGAAAAAACAGAATACATATGGTAAAATATAGATAGCATTATATATAAATAATGAATTAAAATAACAAGAAAAAAGAATAATAATAAGTTAATTATAGGATGTTATTTTGTAAGTTAGAGTATATTAGAAATGAATTAACAAAAATGATTTCTAAATATAGGACTCTTTGATACTAAATAATAAATACCTTAGTGATGGTTATATAAGTGGAAGGGGAATATATGGATAATAAAAAGATAATGTTTGCCATATGTGATGATTCAAAAAAAGATAGAGAAAAACTAATTAAACTTATATATGAATATATAGATAAGAATAACATATATGCAGACGTTGATGAGTTTGCTTCTGGAGAAGATCTATTAAAAAGCGACTTTCAGAAATATGATATTATATTTTTAGACATTTTTATGGATAATATAGATGGTATTGAAGTAGCAAAAATACTAAAGAAGAGTGAAAATAATATAAATATAGTTTTCACAACAATTAGTGATGATTTTGCTTCGGAATCTTATGATGTATCAGCTCTTTACTATATGATAAAGCCTGTTAATAAGAAAAAATTATTTTTATTAATGGATAATTTCTTATATGCTTATTATTCAGTTCGGTTCATAACTGTGAAAGTTGGGCGTATGGAAACATATATATCGTTAGATGATATTATATTTGTAGAAGCTTCAGGGAAAAAAAGTATAATACATACAAAAAAAGGACCTATAGAATCATCCACTAGCTTAGCAGAGATGAATAAAATATTATTAAAGCCAGATTTTATAAAGCCAATTCGTTATGCAATTGTCTCGGTTCGTGAGATTGTTAATATTCCAACTAATGTTCTTTTGATGTCTGATGGAACTGAAATACCAATAAGCAGAAATGAGCGAGATAATATAAAAAAGGCTTTTTGTGATTATAAATGGAAAAAAATGAGAGAGTGGATGGCAGTAAATTAGAATGAATATTTTAATATGTTTTTTTTGTATAATAGTACATATACCGGGTATTGTACTTCGTTATTTGCCATTTTCGAATGAGATTGGTAAACAACAAAAGATGAAACTTATTAAATTATATACTGTATTGCTAACTATAAATTTTATTATATGTTTAATAGTTCAGTTAACTAGAGGAATAGATGTAATATTTTATAATATAAATATATTAAGTTTTTCTATATTAATGTTGGCAGTTAACATTATAGTGATAAAAAATAAGATTTATGAGCATTTATTTGTATTTGGAGTAGCTGAAACAATAGCTATGATACTTATATCAATTTCAGTTTACATACAAGAGATTTTTTATGTACAAGATATCCGTATAAAAATGCTTATAAGTAATATAGCGATAATTCTAAATTTTTTAATATTGTATATTCCAATTAAAAAAATAATAGTGAATATTTTTTCACCATTTTCAAATTATGATAGTATAAGTTACTGGAAAAAGTTATGGGTTGTGTCTATTTCACTTTTTTTAGCAGGCTTTCTTTTAACACCTCTAAATAAATACAATATAAGTTTAACAGAACTTATAGGGATGGCGTTTATTGGACTAGCCATTTTAATTATTTCTAAAGGTACTACTCAAGACTATAATAAAAGTTTGAAAATGGAGAAAATTTTACAACAGCTCCATTGGCATAAAGATTATTATATGGCGTTGTCTGAGAATGTACAAGATGTAAGAAAGGCTAGGCACGATTTAAAATATCATATTTCAACTATTACATGGTTTGTTGAAAATGAAGAATTTGAAAAGTTAAGAAAGTACTTAGAAGAGTATAAGAAAACTTACAAAATAGATTCATATTTGCCTTATAGTGGGAATTCGGTTATAGATGGAATTATTAATCATTATATGGGTATTGCAAAAGAACATGGTATAAGATTTGAAGTAAAATGTTCCTTTAATAATTTAAAAGTTAGAGATGTGGACTTATGTACTCTATTAGGTAATATTTTAGAAAATGCAATAACTGCAAGTAAAAATGCAGAAGGAGATAAATTTATTAATCTTTATTCAGAAAATGATGATTTTCAATTTGTTTTAATAGTAGATAATAGTTTTGATGGAGTTGTTATTAGAAAAAGAGGAAGAATAATTTCAAAGAAAAATAATTCTGAATCTGGAATAGGAATTCCTTCAATGGAATCGATTTGTAAGAAATATAATGGATATTGTACATTCGAAGCAGAGAATAAAGTTTTTCATTCTAGTTTTATTTTAAATAATGGTATTGATAATCAAAAAAATATTTTATAGGATGTTGTCCTTTGGGACAACATCTTTTTGCGTTGCAATAGTCTGAATATTCGATAAATTTTATTCCCTATGTGTTATTTTTATTCCTTAAATGTAAAAAAAACAGAAAAAAATGGTATAAATAAAATGTAGTAATACAAAAATAATAAGTTTAAATTGTTCATTAAGTTTTGAATAAATGACAATTTAATAATGCAATTAAAGGGGATGAGAGATTATGGTTAAAAGGGTTATAAGCAGTATTTTATCGGTTACATTTTTAACTAGTTGTATTACTTTCTCTAGTAATGGTTCGCGTGTAAAAGCAGATGATATATCGACACTTACTAGTAATAGGCAAATAGTATATAGTGGTGAAAGTAATACGATAAAAGAAGATAATGTTACTACATCAAAAATTATTGAAGAAACAGGTACTGAAAATGTATTTGATATTACACTTCAAGTAACTACACAGGAGGATATTAGAAACATAAGTATATCTCCTGATGCAGCAACAGTATTGGTTCTTGATAGATCAGGAAGTATGGAGAGAACAGATGGAGATTCAACTTCTCGTTTTAAAGAAATGCAAGATGCCGCAAATGCTTTTTTAACACAGTATGCTAAAGTAGAATCAGGGAGTAGTGCAAAAAGATTAGTATCTATTGTATCTTTTTCTAGTGATGTGAAAAATGAAACTTATGATAGTCGAAATAATGTTAATAATTGGATTAATGTTGTAAGTGATTTAAATAAAGCAACAGAAATAATAGATGATCTTGATTATCCAGTTGGGGGAACTAATATTGAAGGCGGATTGATAATGGCTAACAATATTATAGCTGATGGGAAGAATAAAGAGACTCTTAAAGGGATAACAAATATTAATATTATTCTATTAACAGATGGTTGTCCTACATTCCATGCAAGTAGCAATACAGATAGTCTTAATACTATAAAAGGTGTAGAAGGTGGAAGCAATGTAGCATTTACAAGCGACTGGAAGCCTGTAGGTGGTACAGTCAATAATATATCAGCCAATTCTAGTAATATTTCTAAAACAATTAAAGAGAATGGTATAAATCTATATACTATTGCATTTTCAACACAAGATGCAATATTTTATACAGAAGATCCTGATAAAGATGATGGACATAAGAAACAAGATAACAATGGTGTTTATGTGGATTTAAATCCAAGTACTTGGATGGCAACTTTTGCAACACGTAATTTCTTAGCTAATAATGCCAGCGAGTTAAGTCAGCAATTTACAAAAATTAATCAATTAATTGCTTTAAGTGCTAAGGCTTGGAAGGTTTCTGACCCTATGGGAGATAATATTACTTATAGTAATGTTATTGATGAAAACTCTAATAATGCATATAGCTTTGATAAACAAACCAATACTTTGAATTGGGATTTAAAGAGTAGCACACCAGCTATAAGCCCTGAAACAGTTAATGGTGCTACAGTTACAACATATACTTATACATTAAAATATAGAGTTACTTTGGATACAACTAATAAAGGGTATAGTTATAATTCTGTTGATACTAATAAAACTACAACATTAGATTATTATCTATTCTCAACACAAAATAATACTCAAAGTGTAGAATTAAAACATACTAATTTTTATATTCCAAAAGTAAAGGGATTATTTGGAGAATTTAGTTTTACTAAGGTTGATGAAAATAATGATGCAATGAAAGATGTTACATTTACACTTACTGGAACTGCAACAGGATCAGAAAAATCAGTAGTAATGTCAACAACATCTTATTCAGATGGAAAAGTAAGTTTTACAAATATACCAGCAGGAGAATATACATTGACAGAAACAGCACCTGATGGCTATGTACAACCAGATTCATGGAAAGTAGTAGTATCTTATGGAAATGTCACTAAGGATTCTAAATTAGGCGATAGGATAGTAAATTATCCAACATATAGAGATATATCTGTTAAAAAAGTTTGGGATTTACCATCAGATAAAAAATATGAATTGCCTGAAAATGTAACTATTAAGCTTTATGCAAATAATAAAGATACTGGTAAAACATTAGTTTTAAGTGGAAGTAATAAATGGACAGGTAGTTTTGATAAACTTCATTATCTTGATGAAAATGGTGTTGTAATAAACTATTCAATAGAAGAAGTTGAGGTAGCAGGATATAATAAGCCATCTATTTCAAGAAGTAAAGATGGAAATGAATTTACAATTACAAATGAATACAATCCAGAGCGTATAGAAATTAGTGGTACAAAAAATTGGGTTGATTCATCTGGTAATCCAATTCAAGGCACTGTTCCAAAGATAAAAATTACTTTACAAAGAACTACATCAGATAAGTGGGAAAATGTTAAAACTATTACATTAGCACATCCAGATACTCAATATACTTTTGAAAATCTTGAAAAGACAGCTACTAATTCAAAGGAATATAAGTATCGTGTAAGAGAAGCTGAAGTAAAGGGTTATGAACCAACATATGATGAAAACTTAGATATAACTAATACCTATACTCCAGGTGAAACAGAATTAACTGTAAATAAAGTATGGGAAAATGTGAATATAGAAAGTGATACTTTACCAGAAGTTAGATTAATACTTTATCAAGATGGCAAAGTATATGATAATACTAAAGTTCTAAATGAAGAAACTGGATATACTTATAAATATACTAGTCTACCTAAATATGCTACTACAGGTGATGAATATAAATATACCGTTAAAGAAGAGGTGCCAGTAGGAACAGTTGGATATTCTAGCACTCAAAATATTAACTCAGATGGAAGTGTGACTATAACAAATACTTTCAATACTGAAAGGGTTAATATCACAGGAGTTAAAAATTGGGTAAATGTTCCTAAAGGTGCAATAGTTCCATCAGTTACATTACGTCTATATCAAAATGGAGTAGAAATAAATTCTATTACATTAGGTAGCGGAGTAAAAGTAAGTGATTCTTATGTATTCGAAGATCTTCCTAAATATTCTACTGATGGTACAGAATATGTTTATACAGTAATTGAAGACACTATTAATGGATATGAATCTAGTGGTGAAGGAAATGATTCGAATAAATATGTAATTAATAATACATTTGCTAATGAGAAAGTAACAGTTATGGGTCAAAAAAATTGGAGTGGTGTAGAGGATACATCTATTGTACCTACAATTACAGTTACATTAGAAAGTTCATTAGATGGAGATACTTGGACACCGGTTGAAGGAATGACTAAAGTATTAGCAGCTGGAGAAAGTTCATATAAATTTGAGGATTTACCTAAATATTCATTAGATAGTAGAGAATATAAGTATCGTGTGGTTGAATCTCCTGTAAATGGATATGTATCTTCTAATAATGGTGACTACAATATTTTAAATACCTATACTCCAGGGGAAACTTCAGTCAAGGTTACTAAGACATGGACAAATGTTAATCCTGACACAGATACTGTTCCAAAGGTTACAATCTTATTAAAACAAAATGGAACAAATATTGATAGCATAGTTTTAGATAAAGAAAATAACTACACTCATACATTTAAAGGTTTAGCTAAATATGCACCAACTGGAGAAGCATATGAGTACACTGTTGATGAAGTTCTAGAAGATGGTATTGTCGGTTATTCTAAACAAATAACATCAGGAAATGATGGATTTGTAGTTGATAATATATTTGATACTACAGATATAGATATAACATTTAATAAAGTATGGGAAGGAATTGCTGCAGGTGATGAAGTTCCATCAATTACATTACATCTTTATCAAAATGGAGTAGAACTTGAAGATAAGGTTATTACATTAGATGGTGGAATAAAAGGAAATAGAAGAGAAACTTATGTATTTGAAGATCTTCCTAAGTATTCTACTGATGGTAAAGAATATGTTTATACAGTAAAAGAAGATAGTATTACTGCATATGAATCTAGTGGTGAAGCAAATGCATCAAATAACTATACAATTACAAATACCTATACTCCAGGAAGTATCAGTATAGATGGTGAAAAAACTTGGAGCGGAGAAGGTGTTACAGATGAAGTTCCTACAATCACTATTAGATTAGAAAATTCAATAGATGGAGAAACTTGGGCTTTAGTTGAAGGAAAAGTAGTAGAATTAACAGCTGGAAATACAGAATATAGATTTGATAATTTACCAGAATACGCATCTAATGGAATGGAATATAAATATCGTGTAGTTGAAGATAAAGTTAAGGGATATGAACCTTCATATGATGAAGATTACAATATTACAAATATATATACTCCAGGAGTAACTTCAGTTAAGGTTACTAAGAAGTGGACAAATGTAGATCCTAATAATGATAAAGTTCCAGAAGTGAAGATTATCTTAAAGAAAAATGGAGAAGAAGTTGATAGTATAGTCTTAAATAAATTTAATGATTATACACATACATTTGAGGATTTAGATAGGTATGCACCAACTGGAGATGCTTATGTATATACTGTTGAAGAAGTTCTAGCAGATGAGGTTAAAGGTTATACTAACGAAATAACATCTGGCGCTGAAGGATTTGTTGTAGAAAATATTTTTGATCCTGGTGAGGTAGATATTACATTTACGAAAGTATGGAAAAATATTTCAGAAGACATAGAAGTGCCAGCAATTACATTACATCTTTATCAAAGTGGAGTAGAGCTTGAAGATAAGGTGATTACATTAGCTGGAGGAGTTAAAGAAGGCGGAAGAGAAACTTATGTATTTAAAGATCTTCCTGAATATTCAACTGATGGTACTAGATATGTATATACAATAATTGAAGATCGTGTTGATGGATATATACCTAGTGGTATAGCAGAAGCATTAAATAACTATACAATTACAAATACTTATTATGGTGGAGAAAAGATTGCTATTAATGGTACAAAAACTTGGGTTAATGTAGAAAATATTAATAAAGTTCCTGATATTACTATAAGAGTTCTTAGAGATGGAGAGGAAATTCATAATATAGTTGTTCCAAGTGGTACTAGAAAATATGAAATAGCATTAGATAACATGGTTAAATATGCTCCAGATGGACATGAATATGTATATGAATTAACAGAAGATAAGATTGAGGGATTTGAATCTGAAAGAGAGGGCTATAATTTCACAAATACTAAGATTATTGAAGAAGGTGTTTCTGGTATTAGTGATATTAATATAGGAGGTAGTAATAGTAATATAAATACTGGAGATAATAGTATGATGATACTATATGCTAGTTTAGCAGTAATTTCTCTTTCATTAATTTCAATGATTACTTTAAGAAAAAGAAGAAAAACTATAGAAAAGTAATAAATATAATTTTCTATAGTAGATAAATTAATAGAATAGACACACTGTTTATAAAATTATATCAGTGTGTCTATTTATTTGTAATAATTTTATTAAATTTACTATAGGTATCAAGAATTAAGTAACTTTTAAAGGGAAAATAATTTTAATACAATAAAATATTTGAGAACTTTTAATATTGTTAACATTACCCTCATTTTCCGTGTGTTAAATTTATAACTTACATATAAAAAATGAAATTATAAAATGTAAAGAGGTATAAATCATAAATTTCATCATAAATTTAATTGAAACTATAATTCAATTAAATTGGTAATTCAATAAATTTTTAGGAGATGAGGTGTTATGATTAAAAAAATTATTAGTAGAATTTTGACAGTTACTTTATTGGCGAGCTGTATTACTTTTTCCAGCCATAAATCTGTAGTAGAAGCTGAAGAATTAGAAGTAAATTTAAGTAATAGTCAAATAGTTGAACAAGGAGGAGAAAATAAAGTAGATTCAGACAAGGTTACTACTTCAAAAACTATTGTAGAAACTGGAGTTGAAAATGAGTTTGAAATAACTTTACAAGTAACTACAGAAGAGGATATAAAAAATATTAGTTTATCACCAGATGCAGCAACAGTATTAGTACTTGATAGATCAACAAGTATGAATGAAAGATCAGGAAGCACCACTCGTTTTCAAGCTATGAAGACAGCTGCAAAAGGCTTTTTAACAGAGTTTGCTAATGTCGAAGCTGAAAGTAATGCTAAAAGATTAGTTTCTATTGTATCTTTTGCTACTGATGTAAAAAATGAAACTTACGAATCAGGAGAAAATATATGGATTGATGTAACTAGCAACTTAAGTTCTGCAGAAGGCAAAATAAATAGTATTCAAAATCCTAATGGATGGACCAATATAGAAGGTGCATTATTAATGGCTAACAATATTGTAAAGGATGGAAAAAGCAAAGGTCTTCTTAATGGAAGTGATGGAAATGTGATAAGTAATATTAATATTATTTTATTAACAGATGGTTCTCCTACTGCCTATGCTAGCAATAGTAATTCAACCAGTATTAATACTATGAGTGGTGTAACAAGTGGATCAACAAATTCATCAACAACTGCCACTTGGAAGCCTGTAGGTGGTACTGTAAATGGTGTACAAGCAAATACTAATAATATTGCAAAGACTATTAAAGACAGTAGAGCAAATTTATATACTATTGCATTTTCAACTACGTCTGTGGGATTTTACTATGACAATAGTAGGAGTGTACAATTAAATCCAAGTACATGGATGTCAACTTTTGCAACACGTAATTTCTTAGCTAATGATGCATCTGAATTAACTGAGCAATTTGAAAAAATTAGTAAATTAATTGCTTTAAGTGCACAAGCTTGGAATGTTACAGATCCTATGGGAGAAAATATTATCTATAAAGAGATTGAAGAAGAAAGTGGAAATAACTCATATAGCTTTGATAATAATATTTTAAAATGGGATATCAAAAATAGCGATTCAGTAGAAAGTACTACAGAACAAGGGAATAAAAAATATACCTATACGCTAAAATATAGAGCAATTCTAGATACAACTAAAGAAGATGTCAATTATGATTATGTTGCAACAAATGGAGAAACAATATTAGATTATTATTTATTTTCAAAACAAGGCGAAGATGAAAGTTTAGAATTAAAGCATGCTAATTTTAATGTTCCAAAGGTAAAAGGATTATTTGGAGGATTTAATTTCACTAAGTTTGATGAAAATAATAAGGTTATGAAAGATGTTTCATTTACACTTAGTGGAACTGCAACAGGATCTAATAAAGCAGTAGTAAAGACAGTAATATCTGACTCAAATGGATATGTATCTTTTAGTAAAATTCCAGCAGGGGTATATACCTTAACTGAAGCAACACCAAGTGGATATATAGCAGCAGGCCCTTGGAATGTAGGGGTAGCCTATGGTAATACTACTAAAGATGCTACTTTAGGTGATTCGATAATCAATTATCCAGCAGCTAGAAATATTAATGTTGAAAAGAAATGGAGCGGATTACCGGATGGTAAAACAGATTTACCAGAAGGAGTAACTGTAAGGCTTTATAAAAATGGCGTTGAAACTGATAATTCATTAGTTTTAAATAAAGTTAATGAATGGAAGGGAAGCTTCACTAATCTTCCTTTTATTGATGAAAATGGAGTAATAACTTATTCAGTGAAAGAAGATAAGGTATTAGGATATGAAACAGCCATTGAAAGAGATGAAAATGGAAATAAGTTTACAATTACAAATTCATATAATCCAGAATTGATAAAAATTAGCGGTATTAAAACTTGGGTTGATGAATCAGGAAATAATATTGAAGGAGAAGTTCCAGATATATTAATCACATTACAAAGAACTACAGCAGATAACTGGGATGATGAAAGTAAAATAGAGGATGTTGAAAGTATTACTTTAATAAGTGGTGAAACTCAATATATCTTTGAAAACCTTCCTAAGACAGATACTAATTCTAATGAATATAAGTATCGCGTTAGAGAGTCAAAAGTAAATGGGTATGAATCAAAATATAACGAGGAATTTGATATTATTAACACATATTCTCCAGGAGAAACTGAATTAACTGTAAATAAGGTATGGAATAATGTGGATGTGGAAAATGACATCTTACCAGAAGTTACAGCAGTATTATATCAAAATGGTAAAGTATTTAGAACTGAAGTTTTAAACAAGGTGAATGGATATAGATATACTTTTACTAACTTGCCTAAGTATGCAAAAACTGGTGCTGAATATATATATACTGTTAAAGAGGATATGAAAGAGGGAACAGTTGGTTATTCTAGTGAAGAACTAGTTAATGAAGATGGTAGCGTAACTATAACTAATACTTTTGATACGACAAAAGTTGATATTTTAGGTTTAAAGAAGTGGGAAAGTGTTCCTATAGGTGCAGAAGTACCATCAGTTACTTTACGCCTTCATCAAAATGGAGTAGAAATTAAAGTGATTACATTAACTAGTGGAATAAAAGAAAGTGAAGAATATTCATTTAAAAATCTTCCTAGATATTCTACTGAGGGAAAAGAGTACACTTATACAGTAATCGAAGAAACTACTAATGGATATATATCTAGTGGTGAAGGAAATGTATCTAATGATTATATAATTACTAATACATTTACTAATGAGAGTATAACTGTTATGGGTGAAAAAACTTGGAGCAATGTAGAAGATAAAGATTTAAATACTGTACCAATAATTACAATTAAATTAGAAAGTTCACTTGATAAAGGAGAAACTTGGTCAGAAGTTGCAGGTAAAGTAATAGAATTAACAGCTGGTAATACTAAATATGAATTTGAGAATTTACCAAAGTATGCTTCTGATAGTAGGGAATATAGCTATCGTGTAGTTGAAACTCCAATTACAGGTTACATTACTTCAGAGAATGGAAGCTATAATATACTAAATACCTATACACCAGGAGAAACTTCTATTAAGGTTACTAAGAAGTGGACAAATGTAGATCCTAATACAGATAAGGTTCCACAAGTTAATATTATATTAAAACAAAATGAGGCTGAAGTTGATAGAATAGTTTTAGACAAAGAAAATGAATATACTCATATCTTTGAAAAACTAGATAAGTATGCTCCAACTGGAGAAGAATATATATATACTATTGAAGAAGTTCTATCAGATGATGTTGTGGGTTATACTAAGGAAATAATATCAGGAGAAGATGGATTTGTAATTGAAAACATCTTTGATAGAAATGCTACAGTAGATATACCATTTATTAAGATATGGGAAAATGTTACTGATAATTCAAAGGTACCAGAAATAAAATTACACCTTTATCAAGATGGAGTAGAGCTTAAAGACAAAGCTGTTACATTAAAAGGTGGAATAAAGGAGAATAGAATAGAATCTTATTTATTTAAGGATCTTCCTAAGTATGCTACTGAAGGAAAGGAATATGTATATACAGTAATTGAAGAAACTGTTATGGGATATAAATCAAGTGGTGAAGCAAATGCTTCTAATAATTATACAATTACTAATATATTTACACCTGAAAGTATAGATATCAGTGGTAAAAAGACTTGGAGTAATGTTAGTGAGGAGGATTTAAGTAAGGTACCAACTATTAAAATTTTATTAGAAAGTTCAACAGATGGAATAATGTGGGCTCCAGTAGAAGGAAGGGTATTAGAATTAACAGCTGGAAATGCTGAATATAGCTTTGATAACCTACCTAAATATTCAGTGCAGGGAAATAAGTATAAATATAGAGTGGTAGAAGAAGCTATTAATGGATATAAAGCTTTATATGATTTAGAATATAATATTATAAATATCTATACTCCAGAAGAAACTTCAGTTAAGGTGACTAAGAAGTGGACAAATGTAGATCCTAATACAGATAAGGTTCCAGAAGTTGAAATTTCATTAAAGCAAAATGGAACTGAAATCAATAGTGTAGTTCTAGATGAAGAAAATGGTTATTCTCATACATTTGAAAATTTAGCTAAGTATGATATAACTGGAGAGGAATATATATATACTATTGAAGAAGTTTTATCAGATGATGTAATAGGTTATGAAAAGAATATATCATCAGAAAATAATGAATTCACAGTTGAAAATATATTTAATAAAGATGCTATTGTAGATATACAATTTAATAAAGTATGGAAAAATATTTCTGAAGATTCAGAAGTACCAGAAATAAAACTACATCTTTATCAAAATGGAGTAGAACTTAAAGATAAGGTTGTTACATTAGATGGTGGAATTAAAGAAAATGGAAGAGAAAAATATGTATATGAAAACCTTCCTAGATACTCTACTGATGGAAAAGAATATGTATATACTATAAAAGAAGATAGTATTAATGGTTATACATCTAGTGGAGAAGCTAATGAAGCTAATGAATATACAATTACAAACACTTACGATGGTGGAGAAAAGGTTCCTAGTATTAGTGATGTTAAAACTGGAGATAATAGTATGATGATTCTGTATGCTAGTTTAGCTATAATTTCTCTTTCACTAATCTCTATAATGGTTTTAAGAAAAAGAAGAAGGACTATGGAAAAGTAATAAATTTAATTTTCTATAGTAGATAAATTAATAGAATAGACACACTGTTTATAAAATTATATCAGTGTGTCTATTTATTATATAAAGTGACAAAATTTAATATAATAAAATTTGATGAAAATATGGTAAAATGGTATATATATTGTTAAAATTATGTAAGGAATCGAAGTTTGAGTATAAATATAATAAGAGTATTAAAATCTTACTATTTATAAAATAAAAATTACATTAATAAAATTTACTGGAGGCACTGTCAATGAGAGAACTTTTAAGGAAGACACTTATATTAATTTTTTTAGGTATTTTTATTTTCTCAACCTATAATCTTTATAAAATATTTAGTGAATATAAGGGAAATAAAGAAGTATATAATGATATAAGTGAGATAGTTGTAAAGGAAGATAAAGAAGTTAAAATAAAAAATGATGAATATGCTGCTCTAAAAGAAATTAATGAGGATTATATTTTTTGGATAAACATTCCTGAAACTAATATAAACTATCCAGTAGTTAGGTCTGAAAATAATGAAGAATATTTATATAAGAATTTTAAAGGAGAAGCAAATAGTGGCGGAAGTATATTTCTAGATTCTAGAAATGAATCCTTAGAAGATGAAAATATTATAGTACATGGGCATAATATGAAGGATAAAAGTATGTTTGGTACTTTGTCAAAATTATTAAGTTCTGATTATTTAAGTAATAATAAAAAAATATATATACACTTAGAAAACAAGATATTAGAATATGAAATATTTTCAGTTTATGTAAATAATGGAGACTTTAATCCTTACAAAACTAATTTTAGTACTGATGAAGATTTTAATGAATATATAAATAGTGTTAGAAGAAAATCTTATCAAACTTTAGATTATCTTGAAGAGGGTAATAAGAATATATTAACATTATCTACATGCACGAATGCTACTGGTGAGGAAAGAACATTAGTACATGCTAAGTTAAAAGCTGAAAAAGAAATTTAAATAAAAAAGTTAATAAATAAAATGAAGAGGATGGAGAGGCATTAATAGCTAGCATCCTCTTTTTAATATAGAAAATTTTAATAAAATAGTTTTAAATGGAAAAATATTTAGTTAAAAATATATTGGTTTATCATTTTTAGTAAGTCTACTATATAAAATATAAGTAGATAACTAAGTAAGGAGTAGTCATATGAAAAATAAAACTCTATATGAAGTATTTATTGGCTTATTATCCTTAATGGGAATAGTAATGATAATCTTAGATTTGATGTATAAGCTTCCTATAATAGTAGTAGAAAGCTTCAATTATATTAACTTAATTATTACTATTATTTTTGTA